>DAORCZ010000001.1:0-28534 GCA_035345735.1 Pseudomonadota bacterium
CGCCAGCTCGCCCTCGGCCTGGACCAAGCCCACGGCGTTGGAATCGTGCATCGTGACCTCAAGCCCGACAACATCTTCCTGCACTGTCAGGAAGGGGGGCGCATGGTCGTCAAGATCCTCGACTTCGGAATCGCACGCTATGCCCAGGAGCTGCTGGCGACCGGAGAGCGCGAGAAGCTGACGGCGACGCAGGCGATGCTCGGGACACCACTTTATATGGCGCCGGAGCAGGCCAAGGGGGGCGAGGGGCGGGCGGAGATTGGGGCGTGTACTGATGTGTGGGCGGTCGGCATGATTGGCTTTGAGCTGCTGACGGGGAAGACGTACTGGAATGCCGAATCGTTGATGGCGCACCTGGGTCAGCTGCTGTTTTCGGCCATGGCGCCCGCCAGTAGCAAGGCGGGAGGGCTGCCGGCGGGGTTTGATACTTGGTTCGCGCGATCGTGCAGCCGCGAGATCGGCGGGCGCTATCCATCGGTGGGGGAGCAGATCGGCGAGCTGGCCCGGTTGCTGCCGGCGGGCGCGGGCGAGGAAGATCCGCCGAGCGCGCTGGTGCGGGCGGTGCAGGGGCAGATGCCGCCTCTGGTGGACCATCGGGAAGCGACGATGATCTCGGGTATCCGACTGGGTAGCGCGGAGCTGAGCCTGCGCGCCGAGATCTTTCCCGGGCACTCGGCCGAGCAGCCACCCGGGAGGCGGCGCTGGCCACCGCTACGCAGCGCGCTGTGGGTGGGCCTCGCGCTGTCGCTAATTGTCCTTCTGCTGGGGCTGCGCTTCCGGGGGCCGCAGACCAGCGTGCCGAGTCCGGTGGCGCGGGATGGTGGCGGGCGGGCCAGCGGACTGCCGTCGGCTGCGAGCCTTGGGGGGACGGGTGCGGCGACGTCCCCGACCCCGATTCCAGAGCGAGTTTTGGCGCAGCCCGCGAAAGAGCCCAAGCCTGCCCCCACCCCAGCCGCCAAGGCATCCGCGCCATCCCGACCGCGCGAGCGCGCGGCGAAGTCTCGTCGCACCTACGTTCCCCCCAGCCTGTGAGCTGAGGCCGCAGATGCGCTGCGAAGTGGCGGCTCATGCCGGCGGATGGCCGATGCGCGGCCGGCATTGTGCATCGGGGCTTGCGCGGCGGGGCTTGCGCGGCGGGGCTTGCGCGGCGGGCGGGCCCAGTCAGCACGGCCGACGTGGTATAGGCGGGCGATGAACACGCCACGAACTTCCCGCTCGGGTCGGCTTGCTGTCCTGGGTTCCTTCTTTTTACTCAGCCTGGGCTGCGGGGCGCCGCTCGAAGATCGGCTCGACAGCGACTCCAGTCCGCTGCACAGCGGGCCCGGGCCAGCGCAGATCCTGGTGTCCACCTCGCCGCGCGTCAGCGAGCGCTGCCCGGTTGAGCTAGCCGCCACCTACTGCAGCGCCACCGATGCGAACGCCGCGGCCGAAAGCTGTCGCCGACGGTTGCCGGCCGATGTCGTGGCGGCCTGCCCGCGAACGGGCTGCGTGCTGTCCTATGCCGCCTATCGTGATCGCTGCGTCGCGGGCGCAACCTACCCCACCGCGGCAGCCTGCAGAACGCCTGTCGCCGATGACTGCGCCTTCTATCGCGCCTGTCTAGAGAACGCGCATCCCTGCGGCGCCAGCGGCTATGCCCTGGGGTTTGGCGAGCGCATGTGCTACGCGTTCGTCGCCCGTCGCGCCGAGTTTTCTGCCGCGGGTCAGGCCTGGCTGCGCGGCGTGCGCACCTGTCTTCAGCGCGCGCTGGTGCCGCTCTTGCCCGCGTCAACGCGGGCTTGTTCGGCGCTGGGTGATGCGGCGTATGCCTCGCACGCGGGCTGCTACACGGCGGCCGACAACTCGATCTGCGATCTACCGTTTACCGACGTGCTGACCCTGGCCGCGGTGCTGTCGCGCGATCTGCTGGATCCGCGCGCCATCCGCCAGATGGGCGAGGTCGCCAAGACCTGCTTGACCTTGGCGCCCGCGATCAGCGACTCCGACCTGGCCCGAGAACGCGCTGCTGCCTTCCGGGCGCTCGCCGCCGCTGCGACCGATGCGGAGAGCCTGCAGCGATTCCTGCAAGATCACGGCATGCCGCGAGCCCGCTAAGCGCGGGTTCGTGCGGCGGTTACTGCACGCCGAGGCCGCCATCGACAGTCTGGATCTGCCCAACGACAAAGCGCGCGGCGGGCGAAGCGAGATACAGCACCGCCTCGGCGATGTCACCGACCTGACCCGCAGCCCCAGCCGGCACGGTGCTCTGCGCGAAGCCGCGAGCGTTCTCGATCGAGCCGAAGAATCGTGTGGCCATGTCGGTCTCGATCGGTCCGGGGGACACGGCGTTGACGCGCACGCCGGACTTGATGAACTCGATCGCTGCTGAGCGGGTCAGCGAGTGCACGGCGCCCTTGCTGGCGGAATAGATCGTCGTGCCGGCGATGCCGATGTCGGCGACCACTGAGCTGTTGTTGACGATCGAGCCGCCGCTCTTTCGCAGGTGGGGCAGCGCGTGCTTCATCACCAGCCAGGTGCCGCGCACGTTGATGCGGAAGACCTCGTCGAAGTCGGCGGGGCCGACATTTTCGATGGGCCCAAGCTGTCCTTCGATGCCGGCGTTGTTGAAGACGACATCCAAGCGCCCATACGTGGCGATGACGTGATCCAGGATGGCGATGACATCCGGCTCGTTGCCGACGTCGCCGCGGGCAAAGCTCGCCTGCCCACCTTCGGCTTGAATCTCGGCCACGACTGCCTGACCTTGCGGCTCGCGACGTCCGCTGAGGACGACCTTGGCCCCCTCGCGGGCGAACGCCTTAGCGGCCTCGCGCCCGATGCCCGAAGTCCCGCCCGTCACCAGAACCACCTTGTCTTGGAACCTGCTCATGATCTGCTCCTGTCTGTTGTCAGCCCGGAGTGGGCCGGCCATGGAAAACAGAATGAGGGCGAGTGCGCCGCCCCGGTAGGCGCAGCCGATGGCAAGCACTCTTGCATGGCATGCAAAAGTGAACCAGGCTGCGGCGATGGACCTCCTGCAGCACCTGGATACCTTTGTGCGCATCGCCGATCAGGGCAGCATCTCGCGCGCTGCTCGCTCGCTGGGGCTGTCGGTGGCGATGGCCAGCCGGCACCTGCGCTCGCTGGAGAGCGAGTTCGGCATCGAGCTGATGCGCCGCAACACTCGCCACCTGACCCTGACCGAGTCCGGGCAAGAGCTCCTGAGCCGCGCGCGGGGCGTGCTGTCGAGCATCAGCGAGGCCCGCGACGTACTGCGCCCAGGACGCGGCGCGGCGGGGCTGCTCATCGTCAGCTTGCCGGTAAGCTTTGGCCTATCGCAGGTCGGCCCGCTGTTCCCGCAGCTTTTAGAGAAGCATCCCCGCTTGCGCCTGGATCTGCGCTTCGAAGATCGCCTGGTCGATCTTTTGGCCGAAGGCATCGATCTGGCGATCCGCGCCGGCGTGCGTCCGCCCGACAGTCCCTTCCTTTCGGCCCGCCGCATCGCCACCCTGCAGCGCGTGCTGTGCGCCGCGCCGGGCTTTCTGTCCCGCCATCGGCGGATTCACAGCGCCGACGATCTGGCCCGCCTGCCCTGCGTGCTGCAGGGCGCCCCGCCGACCCAGTGGACGTTTCAGACGCCAGACGGTCTGCAGGAAGTCAAAGTCGATGGCCGCTTCCGCAGCAACAACGTCTTTGCCATGCGCGAGGCGGCGCTGGCCGGCCTGGGTGTCGCCCGCCTGCCGGAGTGGATCATGGCCGATGATCTGAAGACCAGGCGGCTGGTGCGCGTCCTGCCCGAGCACACCATCCCGATCGTCGACATCTTCGGCATCTACCACCGCAGCGCCCGCGGCTCCGCTGCCATCAACACCGTCCTCGACTTCCTACAAGCCGAGCTTCCCGGCCGCGCCCAGCTGAGCAGCGTCTAGGCGAAAAGCCCGGCCATAGACGGTGGCTGCGGGTTCAGGGGACGCGCGCCGGCTCAGGTGCCGCCTACGCGCAGATCTCGCCGGTCACTTGACCGAAGTTGATCTTGTTACCAACCACGATCGGAACCGACTTGCCCGGAGGAACATCCACGATCGATCCATCGGCACGCGTGAACGTCCACACCCCGGTGGAGCCTTGGTTGCGAAGACCAAACAGCGCTGGGTTCGTCGGGTTCTGTGTCACTTCGGCGATGACCTCTTCATCGTCCTGCGGATTCCCCACGTGCCGCCCACAGAGTCGGGTGTCCCGCGTCAGAACGACGTCCCCCTTCTCGAATCGGATGCGCAGCGGCAGCGGCAATGCCCGTTTGCAGGCCCAGCAAGCCCCGGCACTCTGCGCTTGAACCTTGGCAGGATTGAAGAAATTGTCAGCCCGACAGCCACAGGGAAATACGCTATCTATCGCTCTAGCAAACGCCTTTCTCCATTCGGATTCACGTACCCGCTTTGCGGGATATCGAAGACCGTCGGTAAATGAACGCAAGAACAGTTCGTGAATTTCCGATGGGTAAATGGGATAGAAGGCGATTGGATTTTCATGCACACCCGGCACCGGCTTATTCGACTTATTTGTTGGATCAAAGATATAAACAGGCTCAAATCCATACAGCTTTTCAAGGGCTGGCACGTCTAGACAGCGAATCTTCGCCTCTCGTTCTCCATCCAGCGGATGTCCGCCCATGAGCATGTAGAACAACAGCACTGCGAGTGAATAGCGATCCGTCTGGTCCGATGGAACCGCTTCGCGGCGCACCACTTCGGGGGCCATGAACCTGGGCGTACCCAGAATTCCCCCTGAACCGGTTTCTGCAATATCTACATTATCATTGTCACAGATGCGAACATCGCCATTCGATGGATCAAAAAAGACATTTCCAAACGAGATATCACGATAGCACCAGCCCTGACTATGCAAACGCAAGAAAGCATCCGCCAGCTGCCAGGCCGCGGTAAGCAGCGCACGAAAGCCCGGCTCAATTCTACGTGCCATGAAATCTTCGAGGGAATGAAAGCGTTTTTCGCGCAGATCCATGACATAGCCATAAGCGGACGAAGCTCGGTCATTGACCAGCGCCTTTGGCCATAAAAAATGCTTCGAGGGGGGACCTTTTTCGATTAATCGTTCGATGACTGCGCGTTGGGCAGGCGTTGCAATATGGCGGTGATAAAGCTTGATGGCGACGGGAGACCCCGCCATATCCGCCAGCCAAACCTCACCCTGCCCCCCCGTTCCAAGCAACCGCTGCACGCGGATGGATGTTCCGTCCGAAGTCCTGACAGACCGGCTCATGGCTTGAGTTCCTCTCTCGTGGTCCCCTGCGGTGCGTCGCCGTCCTGTGGCGGAACGCCAGCGGATTTTGGCCAGTACAACATACTCAGGGCAATGTCATCCCCGCTCCCTTGGGTGGTTACCTCGCGCAGGAAGCCCGGTAGCTGACTCGTGACCCCCGTGTCCTGGTGCTCGCGAAACAGATCGCGATAGTCCGATCCGATGGTCTCAAACAGGGCGTCGGTCGCGTAGGACTTGCTATAGCCATCCGTGCTCATTAGGAGCAGAGCCTCGGTGTCGGGAGACGGGATGGTGCGCAAGCGAATCTCTAGCCAGGGCTCGTTCTGACAGAGGCTGGCGGTCTCCTCGGCAAAGTTGCGAGCATCGGTCGCAATCGGCCGGGACACCGCGCCCGCCGCGTCAACCAGCAGGATGTCACCGTCCCCGAGCTGTCCCATCAGCAGGAAGGCGGGGGTGGCCAGCGCAAACAGCAGCGTGCTGCCGTACGGAGCGAGTTCCGCATCCGGGGAAGCTGCATGTTCTCGGACTCGACTCGCCCACTCTCGGGTGATCTGGATACGCAGAGGATGTTCCGCGTATTGATGAACGGACCGCAGCTCCACGGGGTGTTGTGCGTGCACGCCGGCGGCAAACTGAAGCAGCATCGAGACGGCCACTTCGACCGCGCGGTTTGCACCGATGTCACCGAACTTGCAGGTTCCGTGGCCATCAGCGACGGCTGTGGCGACAAAATCGCCCTGCCGTACCGCGAGTACGGCGTCCTGGCAAACCTTGCCCTCCCGCAGATGGCGGGCCCCGGTAACACAGCCGGTGCTCACCCAGGGCACACCACCGGGCCCAGCGCTGGGGTCATTACCAGACATCGTTGGGAGTGGCCGGGCCGCTTGCGGGGGGCAGTGGGATGGGAACGTTCACCCCCGGCGGCAGGGCTGCGGTTTGACTGGCGGGTGCCGATGCCGCTTGCAGCACGGCGGTGGAGGCCCAGCGAATGTACTTCACGAGCTGGTCGGCATTGTTCGCCTGCAGAGGCTGTAGCTCGGCGTGTCCGATGAACTTCTGCAGAACATCCTTTCTTGCCGATTCACCGATCGCAATGGCCAGCCGAACCGCCTTCTTGCCCCAGGGCTCGTTCATCAAAGCGCGCAGTCCGCTGTCAAAATCATCGGTCGGTTCGCCATCGCTCACCAGAACCAGAACGGGAGGCAGCGCGCGCTCTGGCATCGACGAGGTCTTGAGGGCGTCAGCCACAAGTGACAGGGCGCGTCCCATGTCGGTTTGGCCGTCGACCGATAGATCCGTCCACTCAAACTGCTCCACATCGGTCGGTTGCGAATGATGCCACTGCGCTCCGGTTGAGAACTTCACCGAACGAACCAGAACCGCGGCGTTCGGATTCCCCTGAGCGACCTCGCGCATGTGCGGAATGGCCTCGCGAATCGCATGGTTTAGCGACTGGATCTTGTCTCCTGCCATCGACCCAGAGCAGTCGGCGATGAAGATGAAGTGCAGTGGCCGATTCGCAAGCGGGCCACCAGGAAGTTTCGACATTTGTATCCTCCGTCCTCGTCCTACCTTCGGTTGTGCGGCAAACAAACGAGCTCGGCCCGCAGTCGCTTCGCCACGGGTGCTGCAGGCGAAACCTGTTCCCAGGTCTGGATGGCCAGATACCGCGTTCTCTGATATTCGAAGAGTTCGCCGAGCTCGGGTAGTTCTTCCGCGGGAATGGTTGGCGCCGCAGACTCCGCCGGGCTCGATGGCTTCGCCGCAGGCGGCGGCGGCTCGAATACGAACGCTGCGCTGGCGCTGCGATCGAGCCCTTCGATTTCTCGCGACAAGACGCGAATCTGCTCGCGGACTTGGTTGAGCCCAGCGAGCCGCTCTTGAACCGGCGCATGGGCCTCGGGCAGCTCGCTGGCGGGGGGCGACCAGCGGTCCAGGCTGGCGAGCTCGTTCTCCAGCCGTTGAAGCTTCTGCTCCAGCGTCCTCAGCCCGTGCGCACCCTCCTTTCGGGTCTGCTTGCTGGCATCGGGAGGAAGCCCGGCAAGTGCCTGGCGCGCCCTCTCGCAGTCCGCAGCCAAGGCCGCCTGACTCTTCTCAAGATCCGTCTTGCGAGCCGCACGGAGGCTGGCCTCTTGTTCCGCTAACCTCTCCCGCGCCTTGGCCAAGGCATGCTCTTCCCCCGCCGCCTGGCTCTCTAGCGCCTCCAGATCACGACGCTTCGCGTGCAGTGATTTCTGCAGCTCGCGTCTGCGCGCTTCCCACGCCGCTCTCTGCTCGGCCTCAGCGGCTGCGGACTCCGCCTGCACGCGATCGGCGTGTAGCTCCTCGATGGCTTGCCGAACCTCGAGTCTGACCTGCAGCAGCTGCTGGACGATCTCGTTCGCCTCGGTCGGCTGCCGCGATGGCGGGGCCTCGCCCAGTTCGTCCAGCCTGGCCAGCAGTTCATTTCGCCGCCGGCGGGCTTCTTTATTGCGGGGAAGCCATGCACGGAGTCGGTCCAGGAACCCACGCTCCTCGCCCTCCATGTCACGAAGCATCTGCCGGAGCGTGTCCACTTGAGCCCGCGCCCATTCATCCACGCTGCGCCAGCGCCGGACAAGCTCCGCCTCCCGGGCTCCAACCGGCGGCGCCGTCGGCTTCACGTTCCAGCGATAGGTGACCCGTCGAGCAAGCGGCGGCGGTTCTGGAAACGTCGCGGGCTGGGCATTCCCAAAGTCCGCAGGAGAGACCACGACGCTGGCGGCCTCGACCACGACTTGATCCTGGACCGCTTGCGGGGCGCTGCTCTGTGCCAGCAGCACCCGGCCGGCAACCTCGGCGAGGCGCCTCTCCGCATGAAACTGCCACGCGGGTCTCTGGGCGACTTTCGTCAAGCGATGAAACAGATCCACCGCCACCTGCTTGGGCCACTCCAGCTGCAGGGATATGGGGGATTCAATCAAGTCCATCACCACTCGCTGGCGCGAGACATGGGTTCTTGGGATACCCAGGTCGGTCCAGACGACTCGCGACGCGGTCTTGGCCAGATTCATCGGTACCAAAAAGGAATTCGTGTCGGGCGGCATGAACACGACCTGAGATGGCCCGGCTGCGGAACCATCGGGCACAACGCGGATCTCGGCGTTCTCGATGCTATCGGTCAACGCGCCCTCCGTCAGCAGGCGTCCAGCGCGTAGCGGGACGTCATGCCCTGGGTGTGGGAACGGAGCAGGAAGTGGCGTGCGGAACGCGTAGATCCCGTGGACATCTGGCAAGCGCTCGCGGGTCGCGTGGAACCAAAAAAGGACTCGAAACGCCTCATAAAGCGACCGGGCGATTCCGCCATCTACCGACACCAACCAGCGCCGCTCGCTCCCTTGGGGGCCCAACAGCAGCAGCGCTGCACGGCCTTCATCGATGACGATCCAGTCGGCGGGGGCATCCAACCCCAGACGTACCAAGACGTGTTCTGATGGAGCTTCCGGTTTCGACTTGAAGAACTCGTCCGCTTCCCATTTCGAAGAGGCGTAGCAATAAATGCGGCAAGCAGGCGCCGCTCGCGAAAACGAAGCTTTGAGGAGGGCGGCGGATTCCCTCCTTGGCCCGACTACCACGGCAGCGGTACGGGCCTTGGAAAGGAGCAGGGCTGTCTCGTCTTCTGAAATAGCGGCGGCCGGAGACCAGGGCAGCTCCGGAGAGACTCCGCTGGCTTCTTCCCAGAGGGAATACGCCACATCTCGGCGATCCAGTTCACGGGTCTGCACTTCAGGGGTGATGGCTCCGCTACGCATCGACGGGCCTCTCCATGAACAAATCGGCCGCGGCGGCCAAAAGCCAGCGAGTCCGCGGTGCAATCTTGGGGGTTTCAGTGGAAAGCTGCGCCCAATTCGGAGCCGCGCCAGCGCTCGGCGCAAGAGGCGTTCCGTCCACCGTCTTCTGCCAGACCGCCAGCCACTCGGCTGGGGTGACATAGCCGTCTTTCATCCCGACATGGCGCAGGGCCAAGGACAGGGCCCACTCTCTGGCTTCTCGGGCGCCGCTTGGTCCGACGGGAATCTCTTCGACCTTGGCTTCCGCATAGGTTCCACGCCCGCCCAGCGAGACATCTTTGTAGCGCATGCCCCGCAGAAAGTCGTCGTGCCCGTCCTCGGATCCGGCGCCATCGTAGGCCATGAGCACTCGGCCCTGGCGGGGATCCCAGTGTGGCTCCCAGGTGGCGTAGAGCGCGGCGATTTCAGACTCAGGAACCGAGCTTTCTGCGGTCCGGAAGCGCTCTGTCTGGCCCTTCTCCACGCGGACAGAGCCTTCTACCCAGAAGGCATTGCGCCCAGTCGTGAGGTCCAGCTTCCATTTGAGCTGCGCGGCAGCGGACAGCCCGGTTGCACGACACTTTGCGGACTGCCCCCTTTCGCTGGGAAGCGCGGCAATCGTAAACCGGGTCTGATCTGCCAACGGTGAAGCCCAGACACTCTCCGGCGTGGGCTGAAACCAGGTCGGAACGTCCACTAGCTGTTCGTAGTTTCGGTCGAGTCCGTCCGGGCGTTCGCGATCAAACCAAAGCGGCCAGGTGCCAAAACAAGGGTGCCTGGCGACTGCAAAGGTGTAGACACCGATCTCCCAGGCAGGAGCCTCGCCGCTCTGCGCACAGCGCTTCCCCAGAGCCGTTGCCCCTCCGCTGGGTCCGATGAGTCGGAGGTGCTCCAGGTTGTGGATGATGTTGTGATATCCGGTCTCCGACAGACCAGGCAGGAACTGGGCGACGGTCGCTGCGTCGAGCAAGCCATTCTTCCCCAGGCTGGCCAAGAGGCGCTGCAGCTCTGGGCGTTTTTCCCAGATGGCCACCTCGGCCAAGACACTCAGCCCCAAGAGTTCCACAGATGACTCAAGCACGGTCTTCATCGAGAAGTCCTTCGGGATGGCAGCGGCAGCGGGGCGGTCTGTTGCGCGAGCTCCGCAAGTTCTTGCGAGGGACAGCTCGCGAAGTAGCTCTTGTTGCCGAAGAGCACGAGCATGAAGCGGGCCCGCGTGATCGCGACATTGAGCCGATTCGGACTGTCCGCATGACCGGGACGCCGGACGTTGCGGAAGCTCAGCAAGACCAGGTCGGCCTCTCGCCCTTGGAAGCGATCGACCGTGGCACAGGACAGGCGTGTGTGCGGCAGCTCAAAGCGCGTCTCATGGTTCCTTTGTCCGCTGAGGCTCCGCAGCATGTCGCGAATCGCCAGCTCCTGTTTGTTGTAGAACGACAGACAGGCGACTTCCCAAGGACGACCGTCCTTGCGCGGGTGATCGCTAGCCCAGCGCTTCCATTCCAGGAGGAGCTCACGCATGGCTTCTACCTCGTCCGGATTGGCTCCGCGGTCTTCATGTCCCGCGATATCTACCCAAACCCGGCGAGCGGCGGCATGCGGCAGGAACCCCCAACCGACCCTGCCATCCCGTCCCCCCAGCGTGTTGGCGTCTAACAGCGCACTGCCGTCATAGAACAGCTTGCTCGGCAGCGCTGAGATGTCGGGATGCATGCGGTGCTGACGAGTCAGCAAGACCGAGCGGGCTTCCCAAACGGCAGTCGGAATCGCCTGCGTCAGCGCGCTTTCCCGACGGACCTGATGATGGCTCCGCGGCACTCGCAAGGTCTCGATCACGCTGCGCACCCCGACGTCTCGTATGGCATCCACTGCCCAAGCCACCCATTGCATGCCTTGGGCGATAGGAAGAAGTCGATCAATCTCGTCTTGCCGTTGGGCCCGATCGCGGTCGTTCCGGGCGCTCGCCAGCTGGTGTACGCGACCCAAGCGCCACGCGATCTGCTTGGCCCAGCTCTGCTCACTGAAGAAGCTCCGCTCGGCCTCTAAAAGATCGGTCGCAGACTCATGCACAATTCCGCGCCGTACCTGAAGCGGTGAACGGAACCGACCCCGCTCGCGCGCCCAGTGCGCATGCCGGAAGGCGTGACAACCCAGGGGTTTTGGCTCCACGGTCTGCGGCGAGCGAGCATCGTCACTGCGCAGACGAAGCAGATCACCCGGCAAATAGGACTCGACCTCCGCCAGCAGGCTAGAGGGAACCAAGATCCACTGCGCAGTGAATAGAGCGAGCGCGGTGTTCTCCCCAGCGCGGAGTTCGGCGATGCTCAGATCGCAGTCTTGCCGTCGGTTGGCAACGATGCGTATGATCTGGGGGAGGTTCCCCGCGCGGCTGCTGCGTGCAGCGACTTCGGCGACCAGCGCGTCCAGCACGTCATCCGGTTCATCGAGCAGCCAGCGCACTCTGCCGAAGCCTGCGTCCGGCTGCGTCAGCCGACCAAACAACAGACAGGCCCGCTGGTAGGCATCGGAAAGACGCACTTGGCGATTCCCTGGCCCGCCCTGGCCGTCATCGGAACTCACTTCGGCAAGACTGGCTTCCAGGTCTTTGGGTTCACTAAAGGGCGGAAGTTGGCGAACGTCCCCAACGATGATCCACCGCCGCGCCAGCTGGGCAGGTACCAGGAATTCTTGCAGGGTGGTCTTGCTGGCTTCATCGACAATCAGCACGTCAAAGTAGGGCCAATTGGGGGCTTCGCCGATGTCCAGACTGTCCAGGTAGGGATGCCGCAGAATGCCGGTCGTCGTGCCACAGGTCAGATTGGCTGACGCCAGAATCGTCATCCGCGCCATCGGTTCCAGATCCTTGGGCGGGCTGTTTGCGAAGCCCGGATCGCGTTCCCATCCCTGCATCAGCCGATCGATGCGTTCGTCAAGCTGGCAATCGACGACCCGCGGATCCACCTTGTCGGTCTTGCCGATGCGCACCGCCTCGACTTGCGGGTATACCCCGGCCAGGCGCTCCAACACATTGTCCACGGCGACATGCGTCGTCGAGCACAGGAGGACTCGTTGTTTGCGGGCGATGAGCTGCAGAATCAGCTCACAGATCGCATGCGTCTTGCCGGAGCCCGGCGGACCTTCCAAAAAGGCAAAATCCGGTGCCCCCAGCGCCTTTTCGACAAACTGCCGCTGCTCGGACGTTCCCTCCCATCGCAGGTCGCCGAGCACGTACCACGTTCCCTCCGCGATCGAGACATTCTGCACCGGCCGCCAGTCGGCTTCTTTGGGACGTTCGCAGAGCGTCAGCAGCGAGCGGTGGTGAGGAAGCGGGGAGTCCTTGAGCCGATACACGGCAGCTAACTGGCGATTCAAACCGTTGAGGTTTGCGGGCAGGAAGAGCTGGGTGCCCTCCGGCGGCAAGCGCTCCAACTCCAGGCGATACTCCGGTGAGCGGCGAGCGCTGTAGACCTTGTATTCGTGGCTGTCGCCGCCGCCCTTGTTGGTCCGAACGGACCGCACACCTTCTTCACAGTACGCGGCGCGGGGATCCATCGCCGCGTCCGCGTCCATATCGGCGTGAGCGAGCAGGCGAATCCAGACTCCGCGCTTGCGCCGGCTGCGGGACTCTGCATCCGACCAGGCCCAGCGTACGGCGTTGTCGGCGGTCAGCGGTCCCTCCTCGGGAGGTGTCTGTAGAGTCAGGGTCCGCTCTCCGCTCCAAGGAATCTGGCGCTTCTGGGTCCGTAGTTCCGTGGCCTCTGCTTCCGGCGCCAATTCCCGAAACGGAATCGTCTCGCCCTGGGCATCCTTTAGCGTGGCGATGTCGCGTCCTTCGATGACGAGGCGGACTTTGCCCTTCGCTTGGAAGCGATGGCGAATGACCACCCTCGCACCGTCGGCCCCGATGGCGTCAAGCCGTTCTGGAAGAGTCGGGGTGACGCGCTCTAGATCGCACTTTTGACCCTCCCAGTAGACCGCTTCGCCCGCCCCCAGCTCTTCGCCGAGGGTCAAGAGCAGCCCGTCTTTCTGAACATCGACGCGCAGCGGCTGCTGCGGACGGAACGTGGCTCCCACAAAGAGCGGAATCTCCGGCGGGGGAGCTTTCCAGCCCCGTAGATAGTAGCGGTACCCTTCCTCGCTGAGCTCGATCAGGCTGTCCAGGGGCTCGAGCTGAATCGGTCGCTCTAGGGGCACCAATTCCCATTTCACCCAGGATCGCGCTTCGCGTTCCCGTGCGGCCCGCTTGGCTGCATTGAGATAGGCCACAAACGGACGCAGCGTTTCATGCACCTGCTGCGCCAAAATCGGCGCGACCCGCGGCTTCGCCAGGGCTGAGAAATAGAGCGGCTTCATCGTGCCCTCACTCCGCTTTCAGCCTGGTCGCTGGGGTCCAATGCACGCACCCATGGCGGTCCAGATCTGGTTATTTTTGTGTCGATCGTTTGCAAACTACCCAACTAGGGACGCGAGGTCGCAAAACACTAGGCAGTCTTTCTTTATGGCTCGTTATACATACATACTTCCCCGTGCGGCAAAGGTTCCTTCATGAATACCTGGAGTCAGGGTGACAGCCTCGGTGAATATCGATTGGAGCGCCTGCTGGGCAGGGGCGGAGCCGGTCTGGTCTACCTAGCTAAGCATGTCCGCTTGGGCCATGCCGTCGTCATCAAGCTCTTGCGTCCCGACAGCGATTCACCAGAGCAGCGCGGCCGCTTTTTGCGAGAAGGACAAGCCCTGGGCAGGCTGCACCATCCGGGCATCGTCCGCCTGCTGCACGCCGACCGGCTGGCGGATGGGACGGAGTACCTGGTCCTAGAGCACCAAAACGGGAGGACCCTGCGCCAGCTGCTGGATTCCCAGGAGGACCCGCAGCCCTCAGCCGAAATTGCGTTGGTGCTGGCCCAGGTGGCGGCGGCGCTGAGCTACGCCCATGACATGGGCGTGCTTCACCGCGACATCAAGCCAGAGAACCTGATCGTGTGCCGCGACGCGATCGATGCGACCGGTCGCTGCGCGTCCCGAGTGACCGTCATCGACTTCGGACTCGCCTGCTTTTCAGTCCCTGCAGACCGCGCGGCCTTTCCGTGGCCGGACAGCCTGACGCAGCTTGACACGCGACCCGGTGCACGCCCCGGGACTCCGTACTATCGCGCGCCTGAACTGGGCGCGACCGGGGCCGCCGGACAAGACGACGGGCCCGATCCCAGTCACCGCCCCGCGCTGGATGCGTATGCACTGGGGGTGGTTGGCTGGGAACTCTGTACCGGACTACGGCCGCACGCGCTAAGACCGGCCGATGCGCTGAATCAACTGCGGACCCTGCGCCCGGATCTTCCTGCCGAGCTGACGTTGCTGGTCGCGGGTCTGGTGTCCTTGTCAGCCGATGATCGCCCGAACTTGCAACACGTCGGGCGTGTATGCACCCTCCTTTCGTCCCGGGTTGCCCCACAACGCACGGCGGCGGCGCCCCCGACAGCCTCGATGATCAGAAAGGTCGCCCAGCTTTTTCGCGGCGCGCATCTCTCTATTCAGATGACCGCTGTGCTGTTGACGGCCTTGGCCTGCTTGCTCTTGATCGGTGTGCGCCGCCCCTCCGCGCCCCGAAAAGAGCCTGCGAGCCCCCAGGTGTCGAAGGAGAGCCCTCCTCCCATCTTGGTCATTGCGCAGACCACTTTGGGCATTGTCACCGATGCTGAGATCGCCAGCGCACTGGGGTCGCAGCCGTCTATCCTCCGGCGGGTGGACATCGCCCCGCTGCGGCAGCTAGGTCCGAAGCTGGACATGCCGGACTGGCCAGCTTTGGCCCGGCGCCAGACCGAGGCCGTCCAGACACTCGTCGTACCCTCGCTGCGCACGAGCCCGACGCCACACATCGCCTACTTCGGAATGACTCCGGTGGCCTTGGGCATTCACCTGGGCTTTCTCCTAAGTGGTCTGGTTCCGGTTTCCGTTTTTCAACGCAGTCACCGGGATGGCAATTGGCGCTGGCCAGCGGAACAGCGCACATCAGGGACGCAAGACATCGTACGAGCGGGCCTGCCCCTCCCCGCCCGCGGGGATTCGGGGGCGGTGGTCTTGCGAGTCTCGGCCTCTGTCTCGATCGACCCAGCCTTGACCCGCGAAGTGGTGACCAACCCCCTGGGAGAGATCGATATTTCCCTGCGCTCCCCCTTTCCCGATGCGCTGCGCTCGGAAGCCGACGTGATTGAAGTCGCTGCCGCCGTACAGCAGGCGCTGGACGAGATTTGCAAACAGCTTCCCAACACCACTGTCGTACATCTGTTTGCGGCCGTGCCTAGTGCCCTGGCCCTGCGCTTGGGCATGGCGATAAACCCCAACATCCATCCACCGATCCAGACCTATCACTTCGATCGCAGTCTAAGCCCGCGCTACCGTCCTGCCCTGCTTCTGAACGCAGCGCGCAACAGCCCCCAGAGTGGAGACCCGCCCATGCCAAGCAATGCCGGAACCACGATCGAACGTCGCCTGGAAAACTTCGTCGATTGGTTGAAACCAGACCCCGCCACAGAGACGGCGATGGGCAAGCAAGCGAACGAGATCCGAGAGCGTATCCGGACGCAAGCTGCGGCCGATAAGCTCACCGTGCGCTCTACGCCGAGCGCTGGATCGTCCGCCAAAAACACGGGCCTGCGCCGCCATGTGACCGGCGGATCAGCTGTTGATGGACAAGACGTCGATATCCCCTTTGTCCTGGCACCGATGACCGAACAGGAACAGCGGCTCAGCCGACTACTCGAGCGTTTTCAGAGCTATGCCGATCGCGCCTATCCACAAACGCCCCCGTACAAGAGCCGAACCAAGAGCTCGATCAAGATCGCCTTCGAGGGCTCCAAGCTGTCCTTCGATCTGGTGCCCATGGTCCAGGCCAGCGAGTACGGCGATGACTATCAGTGGCTGCTGCGTGGCGATGGCAGCAAGCGCCTGACTTCGGTCGAGCGCCACAACACATTCATCAAGAAGCGCACGAACGAGAGCAACCAACGTCGCGGTCGCGTGAAGTTCAACGAATGTGTGCGATTGCTCAAATGGTGGCGCGAGTTTCGCATGGCGGATGACCGTCGTTCGATTCCCGGCATACCGAGCATCTTGCTGGAGATGCTGGCGGCGTATGCCTTCGATCAAAAAAGCGTTGAGGCGACCTATAGCGAAACGTTGCTGTCGTGGTTTGATTTTCTGTACGGCACGGTGTCGCAGCGCAAGCGGATTGGCTTTGCCGACTATCCCCCGCCGCGTGGCCGTCGCCATGCCGACAAGACGCCATGGATGGTGATCGAGCCCGTCGATCCCGAAAATAACCTCACGCACGACTGGATCGATCAACACATCGACGAGCTGGCGGGATGGTTGCAGCGGGGCCGCGATGACATGCAGCGCGCAATTGATCTCGATCGCAAGAACAATCCCCAGGAGTCTCTGCACCATCTCGTTCGCATCTTCGGAACGCCGTTCAAGCACCACTGCGGCGACTAAGGGCGGCAGGATCCGAAGGCTCAGGTCGGCACGATGGAACCCTCCTATTCCTCTCCCGCGGGTGTTCCCGTGCTCGATCCAGAAGACTGGCACCGGACTCGGACGCTGTGGGTCGGTGCGATCAGCTCCGTCGATGAAGTGATCCTGCGTGCAACCGGCCAGACCGCTGTGCTGAAACACATGCACGCCGAGCATCGACAAGATCCTGGTATCGCGGCGCGGTGCGTGAACGAGGGTTTGATTCTTCGTCACTTACACGCGGGACGCCGCACCCCCGGGATTCCTAAACTATTGGGCATGGGAATGCTGCCCAGCCGCTGCCCGGCGCTCTTGCTCGAACGGCTGGGGGAGTCCCTGGCCGAAAGCCTGGGCCCGACGAATGCTCCCAGCAGAACGAGGGGACGGGGTCTTGGCTTCCTGTTGCATGTCGGGCACCACGTCGCAACCGCCTTGGCACAGGTTCACTCGCTGGGGATCGTCCATCGTGATCTCCGTCCGGATAACGTGCTATTCGCTGCGGTCGAGCCGTCTGCGCCAGACGATGGTTTCCCGGACGCCTATCTGATCGATTTTGGGCTGGCCAAACACCATCGTTCCGATGGCTTCTTGCCGGTCTCCACGGGAGACGAAGACATTCTGGGCACCGATCTGTATATGGCTCCGGAACAATGGGAGTGCGCGAAGCGGGTCACCGGGTCCGCCGATATCTACGCCTTGGGAGTCATCCTCTATCAGCTTGCCTGCGGTCATCCCCCCTTCGCGGATGAACGCCGCCAGGTGCTCATGTACCAGCACTTGGTCGCCATCCCGGCGGCCCTTCCCGCCCAGCTTCCGAAAAGTGTGTCTCAGCTGATTATGGCGATGCTGGCCAAACGTGCGCTCGATCGCCCGAGCGCCCAAGAGTGCAGCCAAGTTCTCGCGGCACAGCGCTAGGTGCTCGCTGGGAAGCCCTGCCACCTGCCGTCTGCTCCCTGGCTGGTCTGCCGCATCGTTCCTAGGTGACTTTTCAGCGGGATTCCTTTTTTCCGCCCACTTATCAGGGCTGCCTGCGTCCTTCTTTGGCAAGGGGATCACATCGACCCCCGGTAGCTGGAGGACTTATGAACAAGAACACGGTGCGTTGGATCGGAATTGTGGGCATAGGACTATTCACCCTGGGCGGTTGCGGAACCGCAGATCCAGGCCGAACGCCGGGAGGCGGCTCGGGTGGTGGGGGAGGCGGCGGCGGCGGTGGCGGTGGAACCGTTACTGGCTGTGCGCTCGGCTGCGATCGGGGCTTCCTGTGCCAAGGGAGCAGCTGTGTGCTAGACGCAACAGGCCGATGGGTCGTGCGCATTACCTCAGGTACCGTTTCGACGCGCAATGCGAGCGGTTCCTATTGGGATGCGGACTTCTCTGCTCCTGATCCCAAGGTCTGTCTGACCATCAATGGAAGTCGGACCTGCACGCCGACCATCCAAGACAGCAATGCGCCGGTCTGGAACACAGACTTTCAAGCGGCAACCGCCACAGCGCTTCAGGCCGGCGTGAACGTCGAATACATCGATACCGATCTGACCAGCGATGACCCCATTTGTTCAGGCATGCTGTCGGTCAGTTCTTCCGACTTTTCCGTCGGAAGCTGGGGCTTCCGATGTCTAAGTGGTCTGGGCGAAGTCAGCGCTCGGCTCACCGCGCAGTAGTGCAGGTGCCTCCCAGCCACCTGTGACTTTGGGGGCTACGATTCCGACAGTCGCAAACGCACATCCCGCAGCCAGTCCAAGATCGGAGCCAGCGCAGGGGAGCAATTTGCATGTTTCTGCAGGAACTCCTCTTGCGTCGGCGCCTGACCGCGGTCAGACAGTCGCAGAAATTCGAGAAGGGCAGTGTCCACACGGGCCGCGCTCTGCTTCTTCACGGACGGCCGATCGAGCCGCAGCTTGGTGCGCAGGGTCGAAAGACCCCGTTTGATCAAGCTAGCGGCAGCCTGTTCGGATTCGTTCAGCCGATCCGCAATTTCCGCCAGGCTTCGTTCTTCGAGCAGTCGCCAATACAGCACATCTCGCTGGCGAATCGGCAGCCGTGCGATGGCTGCAACCACTTCGCGATACCCTTGCCGGCTGGAAACAATCTGACTGACGCGCGGGGTTGACGCGGTCAGCTCCTCATCGAGGACCGTCGTCTGCGCATCCGACCGCCTGTGGGCATGCGCGTGGCGCTGTGTCTGGGCAATCGCAGTTTGCAGGATCGAGGTCAGCCAGGCGCGCAGCTCCGAGCACGATTCTCCTCGAAAGTCGCCGACGAAGCGCAGGGCCAAGACGCAAGCCTCCTGCACGACGTCGGATGGCCTGCGCCCTGCCGGCTGACTGCTTCCTAGGCGGCGACGCACCCGACCCATCAGCCAAGGTCGCCAGCGCTGCAACAGCACCCCCAGCGCCCTGACATCTTGCTGTTTGACCCGCAGGCACAACGTCTGTTCCACGTCCAAGGCCTCATCGGCTGAGACCTGGCTGCTCGTATCAGAGGAAGACGCCATGCCCTCAGTCTCTATCACAGCTGTCGAGTTCCCAGGGGGACCAGACGCACAGCGCAGCCGCTTACCGGGGGCTCGGCCACGCATGGATGCCTCCACGATGGGCTGGTCGCGCATGCGCCCGCGCTGGCCCAAGAGGACGGGGCGCTGGCTCCCGGGTTGGCCTAGTAGCTCCCCATCTTGTCGCAGTACAGCTCGCTGCCGGGGGCGATGCCGAAGATCTGGCAGTAGCGCTGATAGAAGCCGACGCGATCGGTCACCTGGGCCGGGGTCGGCTGATTGCACTCGACGCCGCCGTTGATGATGTTGATGGTCAGGCCAAAGCCCGCCTTGCGTCCCGCCGCAAGGTCGGCGGCGCTGGGCTGGAACTGCCCGGTCATCACGTCGTGGCACGAGGGCTTGGGCGCCTGCGCCGTCATCCAAAACCACAGCGCGGTCTTAAACGACACCACCGGATCGGTCGCCACCAGATCGGGGTTGTTGAGCAGATCGATACCCAGCGCCGCACCCGCCTGCCCGTAGTTGTAGTTGTAGCTGAGCTGGATCGGCCCCCGCCCGTAGTACTTCTTGCCCGCTGCGCAGGGATACTGCGCGCTGCTCGCGCAGTAGGCGTTGAGCGTGCTGGGATCGATGTTCCCGCCCTCGCGCACAAAGCACAGGCCCCAGGAGTACGGGCCGTCGGGTGCCGCCGCCCAGCCACCCGTCGTCTCGTGCGAGATGTTGGCCAGAAACGCCGCCACCTCGCGCTTGCGATCGTCGGCACTGCCCTGGCTTGCGAAGCCGGGGAAGGCGCGCGCGGCGTCAAGAAACGCGGCGTAGGTATAGAAGCCACCGGGGCAGGGCGAGGTCGCACGATGCAGAAAGATCTGCTCGAAGAGCGACGCGGGAACCAGCTCGGCCAGCGAGCCAGCGCTGCCGCCGCCATCGCCCCCGCTGCTCGTCCCGGCATCGCTCGCGCCTCCCGGATCATTCGTAGGGCTGCCGCCGCTACAACCCAGGCTCAGAAGCAGAGCGAGCGCCCCGACCGCACCTGCGTTGATTGCCTCGCTCTTCGACATGTCTCCCCCTCTTCGTGGTTCGTAGCGACCCGGCTGCGACCGCCCCTGCGATCGCAAAAGGCCATGTTAGCCCAGACCCAGCTCAGCCCGCGCGGCGACGATCTTGGCGACGCCGGCCGCCCGATGTTCCGGCCACGCATAGCCTAAGCTGGCGCGCGTCACGGCCCACACGCCCCAAGTCAGACGGGACACCTGGCGCTGCAGCGCAAACCGCGCCTCGACCTCGGCCGAGATCGAGGGGGTCTGGTGATAGCCGTCTAGCAGCGCGCGCGCCTCGTTGTGATCGAGCCCGGCCTGCACGGCCAGGTCCGCGAGATCGTAGAGCGGATCGCCCAACCCGCTGTGTTCCCAGTCGATGAGCAGGAGCCCCTCGCCGGTGCGCAGGAAGTTTTCGCGGTACAGGTCCTGGTGGCAGGGCACAGGCGGCGGTGCCCCGCGGGCGAGCCGCTCGCGACACTGCGCAAGCGCCGCGGTCGCCAGGCCCAGCTCAGTCGGGAGGGGCAGGTCCAGCGACGAGAGCAAGGCAGTGGCTTGCTCCCCCAACGCAAGCGGACAGAAGGCAGAGCGGAAAGGTCCTCCACTTTTGTGCACCCGCCGCAAGAGCGCGCAGATCTCCACAAGACAGGCGGGATCGCGTAGCTCGTTGGCGGTCAGCGGTCGCGCCGTTGCCAGGTATCGCGTCAGCTTGAGGCCACTTTGCGCATCGAAGGCCACAAGCGGTACATCGATGCCGCGCTGACTCATGATCGCGCTGTTTTCGCCATCGGCTCCGCGATCGATAAGCCCAGCCGTGCCCGCGCCGGGCAGGCGGATGACCACCTCGCCCTGGTGGGTCATCACACGATGCGAGGTATTGGTGATGCCGCCCAGGCGTCCCAAGCCACCCGCTACCGCCGCCGCCATCGCTGCGGCCTCTGCGGCAAAGCCCAGCGCTGCCAGCCGCACCGTCAGGCCTGCCGCATCTGTCGTAGGTGCGACCCGCGCTGTCCCCATCAGGTCCACCACACCACGCGACCTGGCGCCACCCGACCCAGGAAGCGACCCAGCGTGATCCGCGTCCCCGCCCGGACGGCGTCGACGGCATGAATGCGCGAGGCATCCAGGAGCACGAGATCACCCGTCGCCAGTGGCACGCGCACAGATGGGATGTTTTCCAGAAGCTTGCTCGGATAGGGATAGCCGGTGCCGAGCAGCCCCAAGGCTTCACGCAGCAGATCATCGGGCACGAGATCCCACAGCAGCAGATCGCCCCCCTGCCCGCTGGCGACGCTGGCGACGCTGGCAAACACCCGCCCCGCGGCAGCGATCTCAAAGCCCTCCGCCGCGACGAGCGAGAGCTGAGCCGCGTCTTCGTGTGGCTGCAGCACGAAGGGCCCCGGATTCAGCCAGGAGCGCGCGACACACACGCCGGCGCGCTGTCCGGCAAGCTGCGCCGCGGCAAGCTCACAGCCCCGCCGACGAAGCTCAACCGGGAGCAGATCGCCCCAGAAGAGGGTCTGGCGCTCGATCGGGTTCAGCCCGGCGAACAGGCGTTCGACCTGCGGCCCGGCGGCGGCCGACTGCGACAGATAGTCGGCGGCGTTCTTTTCAAACTGCGTCACGCCGATCTGCGCCGCCGTGACAAAGCCATCGCTGCGCGGGGTACCCTGTTCCGCGACCGCCCGCTGAAAGTTTTCTGCCACACGCGCACAGACCGGGCCGGGGATGGCATGCCGCAGGACATACGCAGCGGCGGGTGGCTCCTCGCCCTGACAGAGCGCATCGAGCCAGGGCGCAAGCTCGGTCGGCGCCGCTAGCTCAACTAGTCGCAGACGGTCTGCGGCTCCGCTCCCCCGGCGATCACTTTCCCGCCTGTGCTGCATCGTGCTGTCTTCGGTCCGGCAGCCGACCTGGCGACTAGTGCGCGCGGTCTCGCCGCTCCGAATTCCCCCTGAAGGTCAACTATAGCCAATGCGGCGGCGAAGTCTGCTCCCGGGGGGCGCTGTCCGACGTGCGGGGCCGCTGTGTGTCCGCGGCGGGCGGTCCGCGCTTCACACCAGCCGGATCTCCCATCTATCGTTTTTCTCGATAGATCGAGCACTCTTGTCGTTTGGGTCAATATCTGCTGCGAACCTCTGAGCGGGGTTGGCCAATGCTCCAGGCAAGACGCACTCAGCTGGACGACGCGATATGCTGGTCGGCATGCCCTACGCCATCCATCGCCTGCTGCCCGACCAGCTCGCGGACTTTCGTGCGCTCAACGCGCTCTACGCGGCCGCCTTCGAAGACGACGAGAACTATCTTTTGCACCCGCCCAGCGATGCATACGTCCACGAGCACCTGTCACAGCGCCACATCGTGCACTTGGTCGCCAAGCAGGGCGAGGCGGTGATCGGCGCGCTGTCGGCCTACATCCTGGCGAAGCATGAGCAGGATCGCTCGGAGACCTACATCTACGATCTCGCCGTCGCAGCAACGCATCGCCGGCAAGGCATCGCGACCGCGCTCATCGAAGCGCTGAAGCCCATCGCGCGGGAGCAGGGGGCCTGGGTGATCTTTGTGCAAGCCGACCCACCCGATGCCCCCGCCGTCGCGCTGTACACCGGGCTGGGCAGCCGCGAAGACGTGCTGCACTTCGACATTCCGGTGTAGCAACCAGCGCCTGCCCGCTGCGTCAGGCCCAGTGGGTCTGCCCCGTTGCGTCTGACTAGACGAAGCGAAATAGCACGACGCGATCGTTCTTGAACATGAACGGGTAATAGCCGCTGCCGTAGCAGGCGAGGAGCACAGCGAAAGGATTGTCAGCCAGCGGCGCGCTGGGTTCGGCAAGCTGCCACTCGATGGCGTCGATGGCGTCGCCATGGGCGTAGAAAAAATAGAAGCGGGCGGCGTCCGCGTCGAAGGGCGACAGCGCACTGAAGTCAAGCTCGGGCCCCAGGCGACCAAAGATGAAGTGCTCGCCTGCCGAGATCATCAGACAGCGCTGGTCGAGGGGCGCGCCTGGCTTGATCAGCGCGGCGGCCGTGTCCTTCCGCGAGTAGCCACAGCGTCGGCCATGGTCGAGCGCCATGCCCTTGAGCGGGCCCAGCTTCCAGTCGGAGTCATTCGGCCCACGCACCGCCTGACAGAGATCGGAAAACTGGGACCAGCCTCCCGCTTGCAGCTCGATGGCAAGCGGGCGGGGGAAGTCCTTGGGCGCATGCTGCTGACACAGGCGCAGGTGCGCGACAAACTGCAGCTGACCTGTCACCGGCGGCTGGGTCGTCGGTACAAACCAGTCGATGGCTTCCCATTGATCAAGGAGTGGCAGCACGGTCGCGGCGGCGGCGCCAAAGTTGTGGCGCGAGCGGTCAAGGTAGAGGGGTCCCTTCATGGGCAGAGTCTCCCCAGGCAGCGTGGGCCGTGATGCCGCACAAGCTGCCAGATCTCGATGGCGTCCTGGCCCTGCACGATGCCGACCCCCGAGATCAGCGAGCCCAAGAGCGGCTCGGGCCCGACGTTGCCCAGCAGGAAGATGCGGCCGGCGGGGATGGCCTGCGCGACGGCCTCTTCCAGCGCCTGCACGGCCAGGTTGAAGTCGGCGCGGCGGCCCCGCAGCTTGTCCCGCGTCGCCGTCAGAATCACTTGGTCGCGCCACGACAGGCGAGTCTGGGCTCGGACCTCGGCGGGCGGCAGGAGATCGTCGGGCGGCCACATTCGCACTGATTGTAAGGCAGGCTAGCCCGCAGTTGTGATTGCTCGCGCCCGACGGTCTTTAGTACCGTAGGGCATGCTCAAAAAAATCCTGCTCGGAATTGGTGGTCTCTTGCTGGTGGGCGCATTGATCTTCGTGTATCGCGTGCGCACCACGCCGCCCAAGAGCCCGCCCGACACGGTGACCTATAGCCAGGGTGGCCTGGACATCAAGATCAGCTACAGCCGACCCTTCAAGCGCGGGCGCGTGATCTTCGGCGAGAAGTCCGCCAAAGCGCTGGTGCCCTTCGGCGAATACTGGCGCCTGGGCGCAAACGCCGCGACGGAGATCACGCTGTCGAAGGCGGTGCAGGTGGCGGGCAAGCCGCTGGCCGCTGGCAGCTATCGCATGTACGCCATCCCCGGCGCGACGATGTGGAAGGTCATCTTCAACAGCGAGATCGGCAAGTTCGGCTTCTGGGAACCCAACCGCGACAAGGACGTGCTGACCGTTGAGGTCGCCCCCGAGACTGCCGCCGCCCCCGTCGAGCAATTCACCATCGCGGTGAGCGGCGAGCCAAGCGCGGCCAAGCTCGACTTCAGCTGGGATACCACGGTGGTCCACGTTCCGATTGTCGCGGGGAACTAAGGCACCACGATGTCGGTACGCAAGTGGCTGTTTTCCGGGCTCGGGGTGCTGCTGTTCCTGGGTGCGACGACGTTCGCCATCCGTCGCATCCAGTATCAGCTCAACGTCATGGACGTCGAAGACTACGAGCCGGTCTCATCGCTAAAGGTGCCGAAGCACCCGCTGACCCGCGCTCGCTATCCCTTCGTCGACGTCCACAGTCACCAGTGGTTCATGCCGGTGCAGGACTTAGACAAGCTGGTGGCCGAGATGGACGCGCTGAACATGGGCGCGATGGTCAACTTGAGCGGCTTCCGCGGCACGCTGCTTGAGTGGTCGCTGGCCAACGTCAAGAAGCACCAGGCGCGGCGCTTCTTGGTGTTCGTCAACCTCGACTTCGAAAAGATCGACGCGCCGGATTTTGCCCAGAACGCGCTCGCCCAGCTAACCGAGGGTGTTAAGCAAGGGGCGGCGGGCCTGAAGGTCTACAAGGGCCTGGGCCTGACCGACAAAGACAAAAACGGTCAGCGCATCGCGGTCGACGATCCGCGCCTGGCGCCGATCTGGGACAAGTGCGGCGAGCTGGGCATCCCGGTCCTGATTCACTCTGGCGAACCGAGTCCGTTTTGGCAGCCAAAGGACAAATTTAACGAACGCTGGCTAGAGCTGAAGCAGGAGCCGGATCGCTACCGTCCCGCCGGTCGTTACCCGCCCTTTGAAGACATCATGGCCGAGCAGCACCGCGTGTTCCGCCGTCACAAAAACACGCGCTTCATCGATGCCCACCTGGGCTGGTTCGGCAACGACCTGGACCGGCTGGGCGCGCTGCTCGACGAGCTACCGAATGTCTACACCGAGATCGGCGCCGTGCTGGCCGAGCTGGGTCGGCAGCCGCGACATGCCCGCAAGTGGCTGATCCGCTACCAAGACCGCGTGCTGTTCGGCAAAGACATCTACAGTCCGGTCGAGTACCACACCTACTTCCGGGTGCTCGAAACCGACGACGAATACTTCGACTACTACCGCAAGCGCCACGCTCACTGGAAGATGTATGGCCTCGATCTGCCGGATGATGTGCTGCGCAAGCTGTACTACCGCAACGCGCTTGCGCTGTTCCCGCAGCTCGATCGCAGCCTGTTCCCCAGCGATGATCCCGCACCGGCTGCTGTACCGCCCGCCGCACCGGCTGCTGTACCGCCCGCCGCACCGGCTGCCGCCCCCAGCGCTGCACCCGCTGCAGCGCCGACGCCAATCCCCCCCAAGCCTGCTGTAACAAAGCCGTAAGTCGCGGCTCACCGACGTCGGGCTAGGCCAGCTTGCTGGCCCAGTCGCGGATTTGATCGATGCTGGCGGTTGCCCCGCCGCAGACCACGACCAAGATGCGCTGAAACTCGGCCAGCACCGCCGCGTTTTCGTAGGGCAGGGCCAGGCTGGCGCCGCAGGCCGGCTCGACGAGCAGGCGGTGATCGGCCAGGAAGCGCTCGCAGGCAGAAAGCGCACTGCGATCCGAGATCACGACGCTACGAATCGGATGTCGTTCGGCCCAGCGCACGGCCTGCTCGCAGACGCGCCGGGCGCCGAGCGAGGTCGCGACGCTGGTGATGCGCTCTAGATCGACGGGGTGGCCGGCCTGCAGCGCGGCCTGGAACGAGGCCGCACCAGCAGTCTCGACGGCAATCACCGGCACATGGGGGAATCCGTGGCGCTGCAGGCCCGCCACCACGCCGCACAGGAGCCCGCCACCACCAACGGAGAGCACGACGGCATCGGGCGTAAACCCGGCGGCTTGCAGCTCATCGATGAGCGTGGCGTGTCCTTCCCACAACAACGGATCGTCGAAGGGATGAATGAAGGCATCGTTCGACCCAACTAGCGAGCCGGCGAGCGTGTTGGCCTCTTGCCAGGAGGCGCCGTGCACGATGACCTCGGCCCCCTCCTCCCGCAGCAGCGTCTTGGCGCGCTCGGTGGCGGTCTCGGGAACGACGACGGTAACCGGCAGGCCCAGGACGCGACCAGCCAGCGCCACCGCCAGGCCAGCATTCCCACCTGACGACGAGACGAAGCGCCGCGCCCCCCGCGATCGATAGATCTGGCAGGCATGGCCGATGCCGCGCAGCTTGAAGGATCCCGACGGCTGCAGGGCGTCGAGCTTGAGCCAGATCGAGCGCCCGGTGAGGCGGCTCAGCACGGTCGATTCGACCACCGGAGTTTCAATGTGGAGGTTCATGGCGGGAGACTCGGCGAGGCCTTGCTGCCTCTCGGCCGATACTGGCATCGCGACGACATCGGCGGCACATATTTCGCGACGCGGCCCAGCCCGGCCGATGACAAAATATTCCGATGAGCGAATCGACCCTGCGTCCACCCCACGAGCCCGGGAGCCGCCTCCGCTATCGAGGAGCGGGTGACCGCACAGGCCAGGTTGAAGTGGGGGCCTTCATCGGCGCGGGTTCCCGCTGCATCGTGCAAGAGGCGACGGATACGCGCTCCGGTCGGGAGTTGGTCGTCAAGTCGCTGCGTCCCGAGCTTGCCGCCGATGCCGCCGGGCGCCAGCGCTTCACTTCAGCGAGCCAAGCCCTGCTGGGACTCGAACATCCGGCGACGGCACGCGTCCTGGGTGTGGGGGACGAACCGCTGCCGTTTCGGGTCGAGGGGCGCATGGAGCACGAGACGCTGGCCGCCCGCCTGGCGCGCGATGGACAGCTTCCCGCCGACCTGGCGAGTCGGGTGATTGCTCAGCTCGGCGAGGCACTTTCCGAGGGTCACCGCCACGGGCTGGGGCTCGGTACGCTAGAGGCGAGCCACCTCTTCCTCAGCCGCGATGGGAACGAGGTGAAGCTCAGCTGGCCCAGCGATACCGAGCTCGTCGGGGCGGGGCGGGTGGATGGCGCGGCCGACCTTGCGCGCTTGGCAGCGCTGCACGCGCAGATTGCACAAGCAGCACGGCCGATCTCTGAGCAGAGCTGGGTCGCGCTCAGCCAGCGGGCCGGCGACTTCGGCGAGCGCTTGCAGGTGGGCCAGGCCACGCTGCAGCGAGTCGCAGAGCTCGACATCCAGGATGATCGTGCGGCGATGGAGGCGATGGCCTTCCGCATTGAGGGCGAAGCGGACAAGTGGCGCTCCCGACAAGAGCGCAGCTACGCCTCGGGGCCGGCCAAGATCGTCGATACCGGCCTGCATCAGCTGGGGGGGCGTGCATCGTTCGTGGCGCGCGGTCTTTTGCCGGGTCGCGATCTGCTGATCGTAAGCCGCGTCGTCTTGCTCGATCGCATGGCTGCGCATGAGCTATGGGTTGACGGCGTGCGCGCAGAAGCGCGACCCGCCTCCTCGCGTCGCCAGAATGCCTGGCACAACCTGCTCTACGTCGTGCCGGGCGCGCTGATCGGCCGGGGCGAGGCCAGGCTTGAGCTGCGCATCGAGGCACAGGAATTTCAGCACTATCACTACTGGCTCTATCAGCCGGTTGTCGACACGGCGCTTGGCCCGCTGCCAGCCTCGCTTATTCGCGACGGGTCGGGCCCGGGGTAGCGGCTGCCGGCGCACGCGGTCGGATGGTGATGCGCTGGACCGCGGAGCCCGCCTCGCCCCCTGGCCGATAACTCACGATGCTGAAGTCGCGCTCGTGCTGAGTCGTGATCTCGCCGCCGTCCGCCTCGACGACAAAGCCCTCCGGACTACCGTAGGCATGATGCGGCACGAAGATCTCGGTCGCAGCGTCGATACGGGGATCGGCACGCAGCTCGAAAGAAAAGACGCGGCTCGCGAGTGAGTAGGTGAGCCGCAGCGGCTCGCCAGCGGTGGCGCGCGGATAGGGACGCACGATGGCGGCGAGCGCTCGGCCCCCGGCGTGTACGCTGCCGGCGTCGCTGCTGAAGCGACGATCATCGGGGCTGTAGATCGACAGGTCTTCGGCGTTCCAGCCATCGCCGAATTCGTGCGTGTTGTCCGCGGTGTAGTTCCACTGGGTGCAGTGAATCAGGTTGGCTTCGACCGCGGCGTAGTACCCATCCAGCGCTTCGATCTGGTCGCGGTAGTCGCCGCTGCGATAGGCGGCTCCACCGTCGAGGTCATAGTTCAGGCCGAACTCCCCCAGCAGCATCGGCAGCCCCGGGTGCTGGGCCCGCAGGAAGGCAAGCTGGCTGGCGTA
>DAORCZ010000001.1:28634-41429 GCA_035345735.1 Pseudomonadota bacterium
GCAGCATCGGCAGCCCCGGGTGCTGGGCCCGCAGGAAGGCAAGCTGGCTGGCGTAGGAGGCGCGCACGGCGTCAGCCCCAAAGATGGGCTGCATGCAGGTCAGATCCAGCGACAGGTCGCGCGCGAAGTGCTTGGTAAACAGGGTCAGCCCGTCGTACCAGTGCGGCGCATGCACGACTTGATCAGGATCGCTGTTTCCTGTGCGTGTGCCCTGCGAGATCGGGGACGTGATCTCCCACGGCGGGGGTGTTCCGACGGGAATCGGCGGTCCTTCAAAGAAGAAGAGGGTGCGCGGGACGACTTTCCGCAGTGCATCGAGGACGCGGCGACAGAACGGCTTGAGGTAGTCGCGGGAAAAGTCGATTGGCTGCTCGGGATGTCCTGGACGATGGCGAAAATAGTCGGGCAAGAGCAGCCGCGGACTGCCGCCCTCATCGCTCCACAGGCCGTGCGCGCGCCAGACATCGTCCTCCCTCCGCCGCCAAGCCAGAAGTCCTTGGGGATTGAGTGTGGTGTGGCCGATCGGACCGATGAAGTCGGGCGACATCTCCCAAGCTTCGACGGTCTGGGGATAGCCAGCGCCGGCCAGCATTGTCTGATAGGGCGACGGGCAGGCCCCCTTTTTGATCATGCCCGTCGGAACTTCGGAGAGCGGCAGCCCCAGGAAGCCCGGCATCGGCTCGTTCATGCTGCCATAGCCGACGACGTTCTTGCGGTCGGCCAAGCGCTCGGCCACGCGACACAGCGCGGCGATGTAGTGGCGCTGCAGGTAGCTCTGAATGTCTGTTCCATCGACGCGCAGCCGCGGTGCGAAGTCGGCACCGGCGAAGAACAGCGCGAACATCGTGCCCGCCCCCAGCTTGGTGGCGTTGCTCGGCCAGATCAGTCCCGGCAGCTTGCCACCCTCGGCCTGATGCACAAAGGCCGCGCCGGTCGCGTGCAAGTGGCCGATGTCGAAGCCCACCGTTTCTAGCGTCCAGCCGGGGGCGCCATCACCGCCAGTGGCGCGGCTCCACACGTCTTGGTGCGGATCGATGTAGACCGACAGGCCATGATCTGCAGCCTTGCCGACGATGGCGTGCAGGTAGTCAAGATAGTTGTCGTCATACTCACCCGGCCCAGCGTGCTCGACCGCTTCCCAGGTGATGACAAAGCGGAGAAAACTCAGCCCCCAGGCAGCCAGCCGCCGGAAGTGCTCATCCGCTTCGGAGAGCGGAAAGGGCCGCCCGACAAAGGACACGCGGCGATGCTCGCGCAGGTCCTGCCGGATCTGCGTTGCCCCGTTCGGCACCGTCGGTACCTTCGAACTTCCCCCCAGGTTCACGCCGCGCAGAAGCAGCGTGCGCCCCACGTCATCTTTTAGCCACGGACCCTCGCTGTGCATGCCCACACGATAAAGCGCGGCGAAAAAATCGGGGCCCCGAAGTGACCGGGCGGTCACTTCAAGAGGGCAGGAACGACGTACTCCACCGTGGCGCCGTCGCGCTCAATGCTCCTGTGCCGCGGCGGCCGCGCGATTGCCATGGTCCACAAACTTTTGGAGTTCCCTCCTTGAGCGCTCCCGCACTAACTTCTCGCCCCTGCCCAGTGTCCTGGGATGCATACGGTCACAGATGATGATCATGAACATATTGAAGACGCTGGGGGCGGATCGGTTCCTGCTGCTTCGTCGGTTGGTGGTGGGCACCCTGGCGGGACTGTTGATTGTTTATCACTGCACGGTCCTCTATGACCTTTACCTGGGCGTCGGGAACCATGCGGGTCTCTATGACCGCGCAGTGGCGGGAACGCCGAGATACTACGAGTACATCCAGTCGGTGCTTCGCCTCTTCATTGTGATCGGGTTGTCGCTGGTGGTGAGCGGCTGGGGCCGTGCCCTGTGGTTGATGTGGGCGGCGATCGGCGCCTTGGTTGCGACCCATTACTGGGCGCATTTTGGGGGCATACCGGTCGCCTTCACGGCCGGTCGCCATCCGCTCTCCTACCTGAAGGGCTTCATTTTTCCGACCGTGATCACGCTGTTGACGCGGTTGCCCCCCAGGCGAATTAACACGCGTTAACCGGGCCCCCCCCTCCTTCCGGTGCGACTGCCCAGAGCACCCAGACAGGATTCCTTTTTGTCGCGGCGATTTTGACGAACTCCGCTTGCAGTACGCATCTTCTGGCTGCTGAATAGCCGCGTGGATCTGACGCCCTTATTCGTCAAGCATCGCGTTGTGCTGCTGGTCCTCGGTTTGGTGGGGGCGTTGGCGATGGAAGGACTCGCTGCCTGGTGGCACGTACAGCACCGCGCGTGGCGGCAACCCGCCGTTGCAGTGACCGCCGCGGAAGCCCTGCAGAGGCCGAACGTGCGCCTGCGGTTGACGGATGCGCGGCTGGACTGCACGCGTGCGATCCTTCTTAGCGACCGCGTCGCACCCGCGCTGGCTCCGACGCTCTCCCAGGATGACCTGCTCATCTTGTCGGCGACCGAGGAGCCATGCACGCCAGACGCTTTTCGCCGCGAAGGAGTTGTCGAGCGCCTCGATCACCAGCGGCAGTTAGCAGCGATGAAAAGAAAAGGGCTCAGCGCTCCGCGGATTTGGGTGCTGCGGGACGCCGATGATCCTGGGTCCGCCACGTGGCTGTTCGCCATCGTGGGCGCGGTCTTGCTGGGCTTTGGGCTTCTTGGGTTCTACCCCTACCCCGACATGGCGCAGGACTCTGTAACCCCTGCGCTCACGCGTGAACGCATCGTGGATTTGTTGTCGGTAAGGCCGCTGCAGTTCGAGCCTTCTTTCTTGCGCCGGGTGTGGTGGGATTATCTGGGCGCAAGCTTCTTTTTGGGGATGATGCTCCTGGTTGTGCTCTTCTTCTCCAGCCAGATCATGGGAGCGCTCAACCAGCGTGCTCGCTGGAACACGGCCCGCCCCGTCGAGGGATCAGCGTCGCTGAGTTGGGATGAGCGATTCGCGTTCATGCCGCCGCTCTTGGCCTCTGCCAAGATCGCCTGGCGCACCGATGAAGCGCAGGAAGAAGATCATCTGGTGCTCTGGAAAACCAGCGTCACCGAACCGATCGCGCTGCGTGCGGATGGCGAGGGCTTGCTGACCAGCGCAGCGATTGAGCTGGTGCCACAGCGCATCCTGGGTTCTGGCCTATTTTCGCTGTTCGGTCTTCTGGCGATCGCCTGGGTCTGCCGCGAAGTCCGAAAATCGCGGCAGCAACAAGCGAATCTTCTGCGCCTAGCGATGACCGGCCGGGCGGAGTTTTTTGATCTCCTGGAAACCGAAGTGCTGTCTCAGTACGGCATCCCTAGCGGGCATCGCGTCTATCAGGTCCGCGCCCCGGATGGCCGCGTCTCGAAACATATGCTGAAGCACCCGCGCGCTCCCGTCTTCGCGGAATCCGGCTCCGCGGTCCTGGTGGTTTCCGGGCCTGGCATGGACCCCGTACTCATCGCCTCAGATGGCTATCCCGTGAAGTCGTCCTGATTTGCGGTGCGTCTTCTTTTGGTGAACGCGCTTGGGGCGGGAGGAATGGCAGCGCTTCCGCTACGGCGTGCGGATGAGCTGCACCGCGCGATTGCTCGTCCCGGCGCAGCTCGTCGCGCCGAGCCAGGAGCCCGGGTCAGCCACGGTGGCCGGCAGCATCGACCACGAGCTACCGCGCATGCGGGCTTTCGAGATGCGGGCGGATATCCGCGCCAATTCGCGCCAACCGACGACCCCAGAAGGCTTGCTGCGGCCACCTCCGCTCCATCGCATAGTACGCTGCGAGATTGCGTGCGTACGCCGCGCGCACGCCCTCCACATGCCGCGCCCACACGGGCAGCGCCTGCGCGTCTCCGTCCAGATGCGCGACCGCCTGCTGCGCGCCTTGCAGGCCCGTGCACAGGCTGTTGAGCAGCCCTTGCGACGCCAGCGGATCGAAGGCCAGGGCCGCGTCACCTACGGCCATCCAATCGGCGCCTGCCGCGCTTGCGCAGTGCTGGCTGTTGGCAGGCGCGATGCTGACCGGTGCGGGCGGTGCCTGCAAGGCCTCACAACGGGCGCGGATCAGTCGAGTCTGATCGCACGCAAGCGCGAGCAACGCGACCGCCGTCTTGCATTGCCGCACCGCCGGTTGGTCCGCATCGGTGTGGAACGCGAGCACCGTTGCGCCGTCCGGTACTGCAACGCTGTACCACCAGCCCTGCGGCGTGGCTTCGATCAGCGTGGCGCCAGGCCAGGCGTCGGTCGCTTGGCCCGACGGCAACCAGGCGTGCAGGCACACGAGCTTGTCCGCGCGGCGCACGGCTGTCCCGGTCAGGCGCACGACACGCGCGGCGCGGCCGCTGGCATCGACGAGCAGGCGGCAGCGAAGGCGGGCCGGGGTGCCATCGGCGGCGAGCAGCTCGCACAACCAGGGGTGGCGAGCGCCGGGCTCATGGTGCACCGCTTGCAACAGCGCACCGCCCAGCCATTCAGCGCCGCGCTCTATCGCCGCATCGCGCAGCAGGTTGTCAAAGGCTCTGCGATCGAGAATCCAGCCGTGCCCCTGCGGATCGAGCATCGCGTCGCGCAGCGCCGCCTCGCTGTGGCCCCATGTCGAGGCATACAGCCAAGCCGGCCGATGGCCTTGCGCGAGAAACCGATCCCACAAGCCCAGCTCGCGCAGCGGCACCGCCGCGGCGGCCGGCAACGACTCGCCGATCCGCCTATCCGACGATGCGTGACCCGCGATGGCCACACTGCCATGCGGCGTAAGACGCGCTGCCGTCACCGCACCCGCCGGCCCGGCGCCGACCACGAGCACGTCGAGCCGCCGATCGGTCAAAGCTTTTCCGCTCGGCGCAGTTGCGCGTGCTGGCGCAGGACTTCTTCGTTGTGCGCGTCGAAGGGTTCAGGCATGTCCTCAAGCGCCAGCGCAGGCAGCGCCAACAGCAGCTTGTCGACCGACGCCGGCACCGGCGCGATGCGGTTCTCCACCTGCATCTGCGGCGGAAAATCCACGTCGCCGGCGATGCCGGGGCGCAGCTCAATCACGCCCATTTGATCGAAGTGGGCGATCATGTAGTTGATCTGGCTGGTGTAGCCCCCCGGCCCCAGCGTGCGGAACCACGACGCGCGACGGCTGAATGCAGCCTGTCGTTCAACACGCGGTTTCTCGGTGTCCATCACGATGCGGTAGTCGTCTTCGGTGAGCACCTGGTTGGGCACGCGCGCGGGCCAGAAGCTGGGCACGTACGGGTCGTAGCGCGGACCGTAGCCGGCGTAGTAGCCGCTGCGGCAGCTAGCGGTGTCGGTCTGCCAGGGCACGGCCATCCAGCGCGTGAGGTCGCCGGCCGACTGCGCAAACAACGGACCGCCTACCGCGAGCGCGACCTGCGGCGTGAGCTGCGTGCCGTAGTTCGGCAGCGCGGGCGCATCCGGCCCGGCTTCGCGCAGGCGATACGGCGCGCGGTACATGCTGGCATGCCGCATCGGCCAGGTGATCTCACAGCCGGGATGGAACGCATCGGCCAGGCAGTGGTCCATCGCGGCGCGGTCCAGCGTGGTGGGCTGCGCCTGCAGCGGCACCTCTTCGATGCGCGAAGGCGATCGCGCCTCCGGATCCCAGTCAGCGTCGAATTCACCCTGCGCCCATTTCGACAGCATCCGCAGTTGGGTGTCGGTCACGGCCGCGTTCTGGCGCGGGGTGTCGGCGGGCGGAACGGCCATCGCGTCGCCGTAGTTCCAGGGCCAGGGCAGCGGCGACACACCATCGCGATCGAACTGGCGGAAGGCATTCGCCACCTGCTGGCGCAGCTCGCGAAAGGTGTCAGACGGGTCGTTGAGCTGGGCGATCCACTGCGCGTCTTGCGCGTCGAAAGGCCCCCCCCAGCCGAACTGCGCGGCGAAGCCTTTGTTTGCCCACTGCAGGCCGGTCTGGTGCTGCAGCATCGGCAGGATGTCGCGGCTGAAGGACACGCGCGCCGGGAAGGGCAGCATGCCGGCCCCGATGAACACATCTTCCATCAACGCGGCCATCGTGCGCACCGAGCGCAGCTGCGGCCCGTAGTTGGGCGGCGCGACCAGCACCCAGGCGCTGTCGACGGGGATCGCGGTGCCGCCGAGCTTGACACGGGCACGCACCGGCCCGTCGGCGGTGTCATCGTGCCAGCCGTCATTGTTGGCGAAGGTGGTGGCCGGCTTGCCGTCGACCGAGGCCGACTTGCCGTGGCCCCCCAGCACCAGCAGGCGCCCGGCCTCGTCGGTGCGGAGCTCGCCCAGATAGACTGGCGTGCCCACGAAGCGGCCGCTGTCGAACCGGTACGCCGGTCCACGCTGGTCGGCGCCGCAGATCGTGCGCGCGCCAGGCAGGATCGCCAGGCTCGCGCGGTCGCTGACGTTCGCGTTGCGCAGCAGCGACGGGTCGGCCATCTTGGGGTTTAGGGCCTCGGGGATGTCGAGCGCGATCTGGAACTCGTACCAGGCAGCCTTCTTGTTGGCGAGTTCGACGGTCCATTCGATCTCGGCCTCTTGCGCTGTAATTTCGCGCACGACCTCGCCCGCGGCGTTGTACCCGTAGACGCGAAACCGCGCGGCTTCGCGCTTGAGCGCGCCCTGTGCGTCGCGCAGCGCGCCGGGCTGCATCGGCGGTGGGTCCATGACTTCGGGGCCGATGTAGAAGCCTTCCGGGCTGTTGCCGACACGGGCCACGCCGATGCCGGGATGGATGGCCGCGCGCACAATGACGCTGTCGGCCGGAGAGTTCGAAGTGGTGGGCATGAGGTCCTCCGCGGAAACTCTTATAGAGCGGGAGTCTGCACCGCGTCGCCCCGCCGACGCAACCTGCCGCAGATGACAGGCCCGCCCTCGGCTACGTACCATGCGGCCCCCCCCGATGCGGAGCGCCCAGCCATGTGCCGAAACATCAAGACCCTGTTCAACTTCGAGCCGCCTGCGACGGAGAGCGAAATCCGTGAAGCCTCGCTGCAGTTCGTGCGCAAGCTCAGCGGCTTTCATGTGCCGTCGAAGAAAAACGAGGCCGCTTTCCAACGCGCCGTGGAGGAAGTCGCGGCCTCGGCCAGGACGTTGATGCAGTCGCTGGTCACCACCGCCGACCCACGCACGCGCGAGGCCGAAGCAGCCAAGGCCAAGGAGCGAGCGGCGGCGCGCTTCGGGGAGAGGTGAGGGTGCTCCCTCGGCGTCCGTGCCGTCGCTAAGGCCATCCCCAAGCGTCACCTAGTCAGCCCCGGCCGCCTTCCCGCACAATGGGAGGCATGCTGCGACTGCACATCACCGGGGTCGGCGACGCATTCACCGAGCGCTATCACAACGCCAGCTTCTGCATCGAAGAGACGACGAGCGGGGTGCGGCTGCAGATCGACTGTCCGCCGGCCTTCCCCCGCGTCCTCGCTGACTATCGCCGTCGCCGGAAGGAGGGGGGGCAGGCAGCCGTGGGGGGCGACCTGGGTGTCGATACCATCGATGCGCTGCTATTGACCCACCTGCACGGCGATCACTGCGGCGGCACCGAGGCGTACCTGTACATGCGCCGCTTTCTCCTCGGCCGCAAGCCGACGCTGCTCGGGGCCAAGGAGGTGCTGGATGGGCTGTGGCCGGGACGCCTCGTCGGGGGGATGGAGCGCCTGCTGCTGAGCGTGCCCACCTGGGACGCCGCCGCCCTGGCCGGCCGTCGGCAGGCGCCGCCCCCCGCGCCCAGCGATGATCGGGAGTTTGTGCAGAATCCGGGCGGACCGTTGGTCTCGCTGGGGCTGCTCGACTACTGCGAGCGGCAGGATCTGTTGCCGGGGGTGAGCCGGCTGGGGCCGCTGCGCATCGAGCGCCGCTTTACCCGCCATCACATCCCGACGACGGCCATTCGCGTCTCGCTGGATGGGCGGGCGCGACCGCTCTTTGGCTACAGCGCCGATACCGCCTTCGATCCGGAGCTTATCGACTGGCTCTCCGAGGCGGATGTCGTCATTCACGAGACCAACTACGGCACCCATACGCCGCTCTCCAGCTTGCTGTTGCTGCCGGCCGAGCTACGCGCGCGCATGCGCCTGATTCACTATCCCGATGCCCTCGATCCGACGGAGAGTCCGATCACCTGTCTGCACGAGGGCCAAGTCGTCGAGCTCGGCTGAGTCCAGCGACGGTCCGCGGGGTCGGCGCCCGCCCAGCCGGGGAGCGGAAGAGGGCCGGGGCGGAGGGCCGTAAACCTGCGAAAATTGTCAAATTTTTGGATTCTATTGTGTGGCTGACCTCGCTATGCTCAGCGAGCAATGGTTGGCTCTATTACACTTCTGTCCGCCGTGCTGTCGCTGCTGCCTCCCCCGGCTGCGCCAGCCAGCCCAGGGTCAGGGGACGAGCCGCGCGGCCGCATTGGCTGGGTCGATGCCACCCGCCATGCGTCGCGCCTGTACGCCGAGCGCGGCCTAGTTCCCGAGGCCGTGTTGGGCGTCGCGCACGAGCGGCCGCAACCGCTAGCGGTGGTGCCCGTCGACGACCACGGACATGCGCGGGCCGAGGTGCGAGCCGCCAAGGCCTTCTTCCGCATGGCCGAAGCGGCGCGGCGGGCCGGCATCGATCTCCAGGTCAGCAGCGGCTTCCGCTCACATGAAGAGCAGGCCGTCTTGTTCGATCTCTATCGGCGGGGGCGGGGGCCTCTGGCCTCGCGTCCGGGGCACTCGAACCACCAGAGCGGGCACGCCCTGGATCTGGAGACGCGCTCGCTGAAGGTGCGCAAGTGGCTGCGTCGCTACGCCGAAGACTTCGGCTTTCTGCGCACCGTTCCTTCTGAGCGCTGGCACTTCGAGTACTGGGGTCGCGGCGAGTAGCCGGGCTGGGCGTCGGTGGGGGCAGACTGCCGCCGCCGCGCTCTTTCAGCAGACACCCGCCGAGGCCGATCTCCCTACCGAGAAGAAGACGAGGGCCCCGTCTTGGCCGAGAGCCCGGCTGACACCGACCTTGTGTCGGCACCCACGGCTACTGCGTCAGAAACGCATGCAGGAACGGGCTCGCCGTGCCCATGGCGTCGGGCGCTGTTGCGCTGGCAGCGACCAGGGCGCCTCTCGCACGATCCTGCGTCATACCCACGGCCAATGCCCGCACTGTCCCGACGGTGGCCGGAAGCTCGGTCGTCCAGGCCAGGAAGGGCGGCGTGGCATCGCTCGTTGTCTGCCACACCGTCAGGCGGGGGCCACTGCCCGTGACGACCTCGGCCCGCCCATCGCGATCGAGGTCTCCCAGCGCGAGCGCAAAAGCGGCGGTGCTGCCGAGCGCCCGCTGCCAAGCCGTCGACATCCCCGCGTCGTACTGCCAGTCTCGGGGCGCAGCCTGTCCGAGGTATACGCTCACATCTTGCCCGGCTGCGTCTTGATGCAAAACGACGAGGTCCGTCCGACCGTCGGCGTTCAGGTCGCCGGCCGCCATCAGCACCTTCTGAGCGCGCTGCACCGTCGGCTGGCCGCTGGGCGCTGCCCAGTAAAGGGGCGGCGGACTTGCGCTCTCCAGCGACAGCGCGGCCGAAAGCAGGGTGCCATCCGCCAGCACGACAGCGGCCCGATCGGCGGCGGGCGTGACCGCAAACGCCTTGTAGTCGAGAGGTACGAGCTTGTTGAGCGCGCCTGCGCTCGCCGGGTTGACGCAGTCGGACTGCTTCGTCGCGAGCAGCGGGCAGCTTTGCACCGCCATACCCAAGGGCACGCCGGTCGTGCTCTGAGCGACGACCTCCAGCCAAACCACCCGCTCCTGCGCGAAGGCCGCCGTCGGCAGTGCCGTGTTCAGCGCGCTCTCAAAGACAAAGCCCATCGGCGGGCTGTCCTGCGTGAGCAACGCGTTTGTGAGGGTGTACTGCCCAAATCGCTTCTTCAGCGTCATGGCCTCATCGGCGGCTCGCAGCCCAAGCCAGCGGCCGCCGGTAAAGCCCAGCCTCTCAATCATCGGCAGGACCGCTGAGGTCGAGATGGGCGACGGGTTGAGCAGCGTCCGTAGCCCCACCGGCCCGGCCTCGGCCTCGCGCCGGATTCGGACCGTCCCCGTCGCATCTGCATCGACATACTGCAGCGTCAGGTTTGCATTGAATGGTACAGCCCCGAAAGCCATAGCCACTTTCGGCTCGATATCGATGGCAAAGTATCGCGAATTTTGGGACGCGGAGTCAGCGATGACGCAGGATTCTGGTTTATTCTCAGATAGTTTTATCTTATATGGATTAATATCCTGGCTAATCGCGAAGGAATCATCATTCCGATGCGTTAGTGTTAATTTTTTCGGTATCAATGTGGTGTAATTAGCAACGCGGCCATGAATTTGTCCGCCAGTCTTTTTATCCAAGATCTGATTTTCGCAGAGCTGCACGATCAGTGGGTCACAGCCTTGGTCACAGTCGGCCTTGGTCTGCGGAGCGCAGCTGGCTAGGCTGATGAATAACGGTGCCGCTGCCCAGCCACCTCCCTGCTTGCGGTATCTGAATGCCATGGTCGGTTATCGCCTAATTAAGATGTGCCGATGAAAAGAGCGCGATCCCCAGCGCCAGCCCCAGATTGGAGGCCGCGAAGCCGAACGCGAACTGATCGGTTGTGTTGTAACGGCAAGGTTGATTGGGAAGCTCCCCCAGACTGCACTCTGCGCTCCCGGTCGGTTGGCCATTTTGTGCCGCGTACCATGCCGATATGCCGAAGCCGACGAAGCCAAGGGCGGCCGAGGCGACTCCCAGGCCACGCCGAGTATTCCAGAACGGGGCGCGCCGCTCCGCTCGCGGGGGTGTCTGCACGGCGGTCGGTGCGGCCGCCGCCTCGGGTTTCTCGACGACGCTGGGGGCCTCCGTCGAGCCGGCACCGGCCGCAGCGCCGCTGGCATCGGCGAAGGCCAGCCCAGCCAAGCGCGACAGCGGACCCCCGGCGGGCACTTCCGCCCCATCGGAGCGAGCGCTGTGCCCCGGGTGGGCTGAGGAGAGGTCTGGTCTCGGCCGACCCGCACCGGCCGCATCGACTTGCGATGCCGCTGGCGTCCGCGCGACGACCGCCCCGGGATCTACCGGCACGGGCGGTAGCGGGCCTTCGGTCGGGGCTCTCTGCGCTGCGAGGCCGGATGATGCTCTGTCGCTGGGATCTGCAGACGCGATGCCCGACCACAGCAGGCCGATCAGGCAGAGCGAGGTAGCGGTGGCCATCAAGGAACGGTGTGCTGACATCTCCGTGTTCTCTCGTTCGTTCGACGCTGCAATCGGATCTTCGGGAGTGCTTCTCGACAACCAGACGGACCTGTTTCACAGCGCAGTCGCGCTAGACCCTGGCGTCGTGCCTCGCAGTGTAGTGCAGCCGTCGCTTCACCGACCATCGGAAACACGGGGCGGTGCCGCTCCAGCTCCGTGAAAGAGGTCGGCACGGCGGGCTCGCGGCGGGATGCCCGGAAGAGGCCGCGCTCCCCGAACCAGTTACCGACGTCGACGGCCGCACAGCGCGGGCCCCCACAGCGCCGGTCGGGGCGACCGTGCACTGCTGCGTGCACGGACTGCGATGTGAAACCGGTCTGTCTAAATGATGCCCCGGCCCTGGAGAGCGGGTCTGCGGGTCTTGATTAGCCTACTTGCTGCCTTCGGTCCGATGCGTCGCTCCTCGCGTCAGCCCAAAGCCACCACGGGTCCATGGGTCGGACAGATCTGGACACTTTGTCGTACGCAGCGCCTCAGAGCCTGGGAAAACTGACTCAAGCCTCTGTCGCAATAGCCTGGGCGCCTCGGCTTCTGCTTGCATCCGGCAGAAAAATTCCTGGTACGGAGTCTTGAATCGTATTCCGCCACAGCCCCAGCAGATGGTCACGCTCAAGATGGGCTGCGTTTTATATGAAAATTGGAGGCCAAATACAGGTTCGAAACAAAGGGACATGTCGCGTGCACTGCAGTCATCGATAGCCACCTCAGCCACCGCATTCCAAAGATCGAGGATTTCTTTCGCTGCTGCCGGCGGGAGCTTTCGCTCAAGCAGGGAGGACTCGTATAGGAACGGTGCAAGTCCCGGCTGCGTACCATTGCAGAGGACATGGGCATCCATTCCATCCAGGAGAATCTGGCGGGTGTCCGGCAGCAAGAGCTCGGCCTGCCCCCGGGCATAGGACGGCACGCTGCTGTAAGCCTCCCGCTCCTCTTCGTCGCGGTTCTTCTTCCTAAGCTGAGGGTATTCAGCGACCGGCTCTCTGCGAAGCTGTCGGTTCAGCTGCCGTTTCTCTGAGTAAAGCTGCCGAGCCTGTATGGCCTCGTGAACCAGCCAGCCGGCTATCCCCAGGAGGAACAGTCCGAGCAGCGCTACCGCAATCCCCCGGAAGCCAAGATGCATCCCTTCCATCGTAACGCGCTGGCGCGGTCTTGCCCGCTTGTTTATCGTCGCCGGCTCTACTTGGCAGGATTTTTCAGCCGGTTTCAGCCGCTCACGTGTCCCGAGAGTCCAATAAGCCCACGGGCCCTGTGCAGCAGGACGTGGGCCCTGGACCTGCGGAATGACATCGCAGGCCCCGTGCACGTGCGGAGGACCGCCAGCCCGGCTAGGAGCGTGTTGCAGTAATCAAAGAATGAACAAAAATAAATAAAATATTTATATTTTTGTTACATTTTAGTATGTTGCTTTGTGGTTATCGTTACAATTGGCAGTTCATAGAAGCATTGCTAAACCAATACAGCAACAACCTCCTAGGTCAGCGTCCCCGAAATTCGTGACCTCAGGGCCCCTGCCTAGACGGCCTCGGCTGCTAGGCGGGACGAGGGAGCATGCCCGTCGGCATGTGACCGAGGAGCAACGACGCAGACGAGGCGGGATGGGCAAAGGGATGGGGTCACGAATTTCGGGGA
>DAORCZ010000002.1:0-2326 GCA_035345735.1 Pseudomonadota bacterium
CGTAGCGGCGTGGCACGTAGCAGGGATCCTGCTCCCAATACTCGACCAGGCGCGGGGCCGACAGGGCATCGATACGGGCGAAGACGTTGGGTGGCAGCGTCTTGACCTGCTCTTTCTTCAGCACCACCGGGACCGGCACCACCATCGCAAAGTCCTCGGGCGGACCTTGGTAGTTGTTCGACATCGACATCTCGGTGTGATTGCCCTTGCGCAGCAGCACCACCTGCGAGGCGTTGTTGTACAGCTTGGCGTCGGCACCCGAGACGAAGAAGCCGCAGAAGGCCAGCGCGTCAGGCAGCCCAGCCAGAAGCAGCAGGCAGGCCAGGCCCAGCGACCACAGCCCGGCCTGGGCTAGGTGCAGAGGCCGCGGCGCGCTCAACCAGCGCGACCCGAGAGGGAGGAGGCGACGTAGCATCGAGGATCTCCTAGGCAGCGAAGCGTCGATCATATCGCAGGACCTGCGCCGGCTTGGGGCGAAAGCGGGGCGACGGCAATTCCGCTGCAGTGGCGGCGAGCGCATCGGCTAAAGTGCCCAGTCATGGCGACTAGAGAACTGCAGGATGCGTTGGTCTTGGCGGCGGTGCGCAGTCCGATTGGCCGGTATCGCGGAGCGCTCAAGGATGTCCGGGCGGATGACTTGCTGGGGCAGGTGATTGCCGCACTGGTGGCGAAGACCGGCATCGATCCCGCGCAGATCGACGACGTCATCGCTGGCTGTGCCAACCAGGCCGGCGAAGACAACCGCAACGTTGCGCGCATGGCACTGCTCTTGGCTGGGCTGCCGCAGTCGGTACCAGGGGTGACGGTGAATCGGCTCTGTGGTTCAGGGCTTGAGGCCGTGCTGCAGGCCTCGCGCGCGATCGCTGCCGGGCAGGGCGACTTGTATGTTGCTGCGGGCGTTGAGTCGATGACCCGGGCGCCGCTCGTGCTGGGCAAACCCGACACTGCGTTCGTCGGCGGCAACCAGACGATGTTCGATACGTCACTGGGCTGGCGCTTTCCCAATCCGGCCATGGCCCGGCTCTTCCCGCTAGAGGCGATGGGCGAGACGGCGGAGAACTTGGTCGAGCGCTATCAGATCAGTCGCGCTGACCAGGATGCGTTCGCGCTACGCAGCCATCAGCGGGCGGTCGCCGCGCAGTCCGCCGGCTGGTTTGGTGGCGAGATTGTGCCGATAACCACTCCAGCCCAGGGCAAAGAGCGCCCAGCGCAGACCGTGACCGTCGATGAGGGGCCGCGGGCCGATAGCTCGCTTGAGAAGCTCGGCAAGCTGGGGGCGGCTTTTCGGGCCGGCGGCAGCGTGACAGCGGGCAATTCCTCGACGCTGAACGACGGCGCAGCGGCCTTGCTGATCGGCTCGCCGACGGCAGCGGCCCGCCTGGGCCTGCGTCCCCTGGCGCGCATCGTCGGGGGAGCCGCGGCCGGTGTCGACCCGCGCTACATGGGCATCGGCCCTGTCCCGGCGCTGCGCAAGCTGGTGAGCCGGACTGGCGTATCGCTCTCTGAAGTGTCGCGCTTCGAGCTTAACGAAGCCTTCGCGGCGCAGGCGCTGTCGGTGCTGCGGGAGCTACCCGAGCTATCAGAATCGCACTGGCAGGAGCGGGTGAATGTCTGCGGCGGCGCCATTGCGCTTGGCCATCCACTCGGCTGTTCCGGCGCCCGCATCTCGACGACGCTGGTGCACGAGCTTCATCGCTGCGGCGGCCGCTATGGCATCGCGACGATGTGCATCGGCGTCGGGCAGGGATTAGCGGCGCTCTTCGAGCGGCTGGACTGAAGCTCCGCCGCTCGGTCAGAAATCTGAGGGTCCGTGGCCTATCCGGGGTATGCACCTGCGTACCTTTTGCTCGGAGGAGACCAACCCTCGCGTGATAACATGACTTCTTGCGCTCGCCCCTCCCGACTTCTCGCTCAAACTTTGGGGAGCGCTGACCGACAGGAAAGACATGCCGATGCCACCTCGCCATCGTTCCTCTGCACTGCCGCTTGCCCGGGTTCGGGTCCTGTTTGCCGGCTTGGTCGGCCTGCTGTGGGCTGGGCTGCTACTGCATCCTGCAACGGCCAAAGCCGTCGAGCGCAAGATCGCCTGCGTCATGGAGGCCAAGACCAACGGTACGCTGACGCCCGAGGAGCTTGCGCAGTTTGAGACGGCTGTGAACGGCGCACTCAAGGAGCAGCAGTTCGACCTGGTGTCGAAGAGTGAGCGCGACACCATCATCCAAGGCGAGGCCATCCAGGGCTGCTACAAGGAGGAGTGCCAGGAGCGGATCGGCCGGCTCCTCGGCGCGCACGCCGTCATTGTCTACAGCCTCAAGGTCTGGCGGAG
>DAORCZ010000002.1:2426-4162 GCA_035345735.1 Pseudomonadota bacterium
GCCGGCTCCTCGGCGCGCACGCCGTCATTGTCTACAGCCTCAAGGTCTGGCGGAGTCCGTCGGGCTCAGCCTGGACGCTCGGCGCCACCTACTACAACGTCGAGGTCGGTGCGCTCGGGGCCAAGGCCACGTCGGAGTGCCCAAGCTGCACCAGCGCACAAGCCGCAACGGGGCTGGCCGACCTGGTGAAGAAGGCGGTCTTTGATGACGCAGCCAAGCCGCGCGGCCAGGTCGAGATCACCAGTGACCCGACGAACGCCTCGGTGTTTATCGACGGGGTTGAGCTGGGCGTGACGCCGTACAAGCGCACCATCTTCGCCGGCAAGCACGAACTAACGATTCGCCGCACTGGCCATCGCTCAAAGAATCAGTCGCTGACGGTGAATGAGGGTCAGAAGAACACCCTCAGCATCAAGCTGGAAGTCGGTCAGGACCCGGTGCAGGTCAAGTACGTCGCTGAGCACGGGCCGCGGCCCAAGTGGCGTATTGCCCTCGGGGCGGCGCTGATAGGTGTCGGCGTGCTGGGCCTGGCGTATGGCATTCCGGGGCTCGCGCTAAATGGCCAGTGTGTAGACTCGGTCGCCGCTGGGAATGCCTGCGAACGGGTGTTTACCTCGCTCGGCGTCGGTGCGGCGATGACGACGGTGGGTCTCCTCGCAGGTGCGGCCGGCGCGGTCCTGATTGCCCTGCCTGGGCCCCGTAACCAGCTGCCCGAGTCAGGGGGGGCTAGCCCTGGGGCGGCACAGCCGTCAGCAGCGCCGCAAGCAACCTTGCTTTTTGGGGGCGTTGGCAGCGGGGCCGGGGCGCAGGTCCTCGGGACTTTCTAGCCACCCCCAGAATCGCCGAACCCTTCCTTTCGTCTTACTCGCTTGGCTGAGGTCGTATCCATGAGCTGGACTCGCGCTTCTCTTCTTGTTTCGTTCGCCGCCCTGCTGAGCTGTGATGCGCTCTACCCCACGGGGCAGAACCCAAACAACTGCGTTCTCAATCCTGCGATCTGCGACATCTCGATGGGCCAGATCTGCAACGCGGACACCAAGCAGTGCGAGAAGCCTGGGCAGTGCGCGGCCATCGCGCAGTGCCCGATGGCGAGCGCAGTGCAGTGCACCGCGGGAGCGTGCGTTCCCTGCACTGCGGACACCCACTGTCGAGTGTGGTCCACCGATCGCAGCGTCTCTCCGGCGCTCAACATCTGTGTCAAAGCCACAGGCGCGGCTGGCGGGACCTGCGGCCAGTGTTTCACGAACAGTGAGTGCGCGACCGACGCTGCCAAGGCTGTCTGCGATCCGACAACGCACCTCTGCCGTGGCTGCCTGCTGCACAGTGAGTGTGATGCGACGGCCGGGGATGGCTCGGGCATCTGCTATCGGCCGAATGATGTCCCAACTCCATCGAGCAGCATGATCGGACGCTGCGTCGCGGCGGCGTCGATTGCCTACTTGGGCAACAATCCGCCCGGCTGCGAGACGATGAGCGCGAATCCCAGCAGCCCCACCAAGCCGTACTGCAATCTGACCGTCGCGATGATGTCCGGTAAGCAGTACATCAGGGTCCTGCCGAGCCCGACGCCGTACCCAGCCCTGACCCTGCCCTCGGGGAGCGTGACCTTGATCGGCCCGGGGCGGGATGCCAGCCCGGGGGCGACCTTCCCCTCGGTTGCCGTGACCGGCGCCGCCACGCTGAATCTGTCGGACGTCATCGTCTCGGCCAGCGCAGGAGCCAGCGCGGTGTCCTGC
>DAORCZ010000002.1:4262-8120 GCA_035345735.1 Pseudomonadota bacterium
ACCGAGCTGTCTAATTCCCTATTGCTCGGGAATTCTGGTAAGAAACCAAGCGCGTCTTGTGGCACCAATACCAGCGTTACGGATGAGTCGGTGAGCCTGGAGATGCAGGGCGACCCGAAGCTGCAGGCCACGGCGGCAAACCGAATGTTGTGCGTGGACCAGGGAACCAAGCCTCCAGGCAACGAGATTGCGACTGATTTCTTTGGCAATCCTCGACCGCTCGGCAAGGGGTGGGACAAAGGGTTCCATGAACTCGAATAGCTAAGTCGGACGGCTCTCCCGCATAGAAATCGCAAAAAGGAGCTGCTTATGAATACTCGCTTACTAACTTGGTATTCTTTCGTGGTCTCGGTCGCCCTAAGCGGCATCAGCTGTGGCGAGTCTGGTCTAGTTTGTGGCAAGCAGACCGATTGTACGCAGCCCGGCAAGCCGATCTGCTCGCTTGCGGTGTGCCTGGCGTGCTCTGCCGATCAAGACTGCAAGACCAACTGGCAGCAGCGTCAGGCCGAGGCCGATGCGGCGATGATGTCGATGCCGCCAGTCTCGCCGACCGTTGCCTGCGAGGCATCGACGGGGACCTGCCGGGAGTGCCTCACGGATGCGCACTGTGCGGACGCTCGCCCAAGCTCGCCGCTGCTTCGGGTCTGCGAGCCGACTAGCCACAGCTGCGTCGGTTGCCTGCAGAACTCTGACTGCATGGCCAACTCGGCAGCGAGCAAGGACGGCCTTCTGACCTGCGACACCGCCAAGCACGAGTGCATCGACTGCACCAGCAACAGTGACTGCACTGCGCGACCCGGCATGACGTTCTGCGCCCAGGGGCGCTGCAGCGCCTGCGCCGATGATTCGAACTGCGCCAGCGTCGCGAACAAGCCGTACTGCGCCAAGCCCACCGGAGCAGCCCGCTACCTGTGCGGCGAGTGCAAGAGCGACGCGAATTGCACCACCGATGCCAAGCCCTCCTGTAACCTAACGACGCTGACGTGTGAGACCTGCACCGGCAAGGCAGCAAACTTCTGCGAGACCCGCAATGCCATGAAGCCCGTCTGCGATGGAAGTGGCGCTTGCGCTCCCTGCACCAAGCACGAAGACTGTGCCTCGGGTGTCTGCTACCGCAGCGGAGACTATGCGCCGCCTCAGGCGCTGAGCACGCTGATGCCTGGCCAGTGTGTGCCCAGCGACAAAGTGGTCAAGGTCACGCCGGCCACGATCGCCAATGAAATCACTGGCTCGATGCCTTATCTCAAGCTCGATGTCGGCACCTATCCCGAGCTTACGATCAACCGCGAAGTGGTCCTCGTCGGCTCTAGCACGCTGAGCCACAAGCAGCCGGCCCAGGTTCAAAGTGCCCTGTCCCACCTGAACGTGACCGGGGGCCGCGTGGTCCTGTATGACCTCAAGATGGAGGCCACCGCGACCGGCAAGGCGCTTGTCACGTGTGGTGGCGGTGCCAAGGTTCACGCCCGCCTAGCGCGCTTCGTCAACACCAAGGCTCACCGCGGCATCGACGGCCAGAGCACGGGCACCTGCGGTGAGGTCCGAGTGAACCAGGCCTACTTCAACACCGCCTGGGAGTCCATCATCCTGACCGTTGGCGCTGGCACTCTTTCCGCTGTCGTTCAAAACAGCCAGTTTGTCCGGTCTGGTTCGCCGGGTCATACCAACGCCGTGTCGTATGGCAGCGGCATTACCGGAACCTTCGCCTTCAACATGTTCTATGGCAACGCCGGCGGGATTACCTGCGTGGGGGGGCAAACGATTGCGGACTCGGTGATCGTTGATAGCGGCACCGCGGTCAACGGCTGCACCGAAACCCGCATCATCAAGAGCACCAACACCAGCGACTTTGTCGAGACGGCGGCTGGTTCGGGCATCTTCCATCCATCGACCGGCCTGGCCAACATGCTCGTCGATGCCGGGCAAGCTCCGACCCCAGCGCTGCCGGTCGACTTCTTTGGTGACGCGCGGCCCAAAGGAACCAAGTACGACATTGGCGCGGAAGAGATCCGCTAGCCCGGTCCCCCGTCCGCTCGTCTGCCCCGCCGCTTATCTCGCCTGAACCTCCGTCACGACCTCGTGCTTCCCATTGCAAGTGGGCGCGTTACAATGCGCGCAACCTAGATCGTGGAGGCCTTGCAATGCGCACACAACATCTCAATCTGCTCCGTCGGTCGTTTGCCACCGCGATCGCGTTGGTATCGACACTAGGCGGGGGAGGGCTGCTTGGTTGCGGGGGCCCGGATATGGCAACCGGAGACGGCACTGGCCGTTCCCCGGATGCGCTGCGAGACTACGCCCGCGATGCGAAGCCACTCCTCGAGCGGTATTGCACCGGCTGTCATCGCGAGGGGGGCATTGGGCCGTTCGTGCTGACCGACTATGAGTCGGCTCGGACACATGCCCCGGCAATCGCGGCCGCGGTACAGAGCGGTCGCATGCCGCCCTGGCTGCCGTCCCCAGAGAGCGTGCCGCTGCGCTATTCGCGCGCCATGCGGGCAGAGGACAAATCAGCCCTCGTGCAGTGGGTCAGCGACGGAGCGCAGGCCGGCGACCCGAGTGCCGCGCCACGCATTGTGCCGCCGCCAGCCGATGTTGTGGAGCCCCCGCGCAGCGATCTGGTGCTCGATCCGCAGCTGACCTATCAGCCGAACGCCAAGCTCACAGATGACTACCGCTGCTTCATCATCGACCCAGCCGGTCCTGGCGGTGGCGGCATGAAAGAGGAGCGCTACGTCCAGGCCACCAATGTCACGCCGGGCAACGCGGCGATCGTTCACCACGTCATCCTCTTTGAAGTGCCCGAGTCGCGTGTCAACTCGGTCCGCAAGAAGGACACCGACGAGGCCGGTCCGGGCTACACCTGCTTCGGCGGCGCCGGAGTCGGGGGCGTCGAGATGATCACCGGCTGGGCGCCCGGCGGCGTGCCGCAGCGCGTCCAGCCTGACATGGGCCTGCGGGTTCGAAAGGGCTCGGTCTTTGTGATGCAGGTGCACTACAACATGCAGCGCTATCGCGGCGAGGGTGACCGCACCACGGTCACGTTGGAGCTTGCCAAGAGCCCGCCGCCCTATCGCCTGGTGTTGGCCCCGCTGGCCTATCCCGACCAGCTCAAGATCAAGGCCGGCGATCCCGAGGCCAGCCAGAGCATCGTCGTGCCGGTCTCGCTGGCCCTGCAGTACTTGAAGCTCTCCGAGGCCGTAATCACGTCGGTGACGCCGCATATGCACATGCTCGGCACTAGCATTGTCACATCGCTGGACTCGCAGCCTCTGGTCGATATTCCGCGCTGGGATTTCCACTGGCAGCAGGGCTATATGTTTGAAACGCCCGTCGTCGCGCGCGGCAATCAGCTACTGATGCTCACCTGCCAGTACGACAACAGCTACGCCAACCAACCCATCGTCGATGGCCAGAAGCAGATGCCGCGCGACGTGACCTGGGGCGAAGGTACGCTCGATGAAATGTGCCTAAGCTTCCTTGGCCTGCGCATCCCGAGCGCAACGCCGCTGTAGTTCTCGACGGGACACCCACCGAAAGCAGCCTTGACCCGACGGTCGCAGGGCGATACCCTCAGTCGCAGGGTTGCTGATGTTGTAGTTTGCTTCCCCTGTGTTTGCGACCCCAGGGTCGCCCGGGCCTGGGCGACGACGGTATTGATAAGGGACTCACGATGGACCAAGACAAGAAGACGATGCGCCACTTTTACTGTCGCGACGTCCTCTGGGAGACGTTCGAGGCGATGGCGAACGACTTCGACTGCTCCATCGACTACCTGGTCAACGAGTCGATGCGCATCTACGCCCGCTCGAAGAACTACCAGGTCCCCGGCGCTGCCAATCCCAGCCAGATCATCTCGGC
>DAORCZ010000002.1:8220-35983 GCA_035345735.1 Pseudomonadota bacterium
GCTCGAAGAACTACCAGGTCCCCGGCGCTGCCAATCCCAGCCAGATCATCTCGGCCACGAGCCCTGGCTCGCCCCTTCGACCCGCGATCGGGTCCTCGCCGGGGCTGAGGCCGGTGACCGCGGGTCCTGCCACTCCACCCGCTCCGGCGCCGATGCCGACCGCGCCACCGATCGTGCCTGCGGCATCGCTCGCTCCCCCGCGACCGCCGGTTCCGCAGGTCGCGCCTCCCTCGGGCCGCAACGCCACGCTACCGCCTGGATTGGGCGGACGGCCGCCGATTCCGACGCCGCCTTCCAACCCCAACCAAAGCTCGGGCTCGATGGCTGCGCCTTCGGCGGTTTCGCCTCCGGCGTCTAGCTGGTCGCCGCCGCTCTCGCCATCGGCTCCGCCTGGCAGTCTGGAGAGCGCCGCCCCGCCGCTGTATCTGGTGTTCCAGGGCCAACGCATGCTCGTCGACAAAGATCAGTTCGTGATCGGGCGGGGCTCGAAGACGGCCGACCTGGCGATCAAGGACGGCAACATCTCGCGCAAGCACGCCGTGGTGCTGCGCCGAAACGGCGTCTACTACATCAAGGACCTCGGCTCGACGAACGGCATCGAGTACAAGGGCATGCGCATCGACAACAAGCGCATTGATGAGGGCGACACCTTTTCGATCTGCGACTACGAGCTGCGCTTTACCTATCAACCCATTTCCTAGTCACCGCGAGCGCGGCTGCGCTTGGGCGTGGCGACTCGGCGCGCTGGCTTGGGCGTCGGGCATGGGGACGCTGCCTGCATCCAGGGGTTGAGCGAGCCCTGGGCGATGTCGTAAGACTTGCCCCCTGGCTTATCTGGAGGCGCTTATGGAGATCGCAGAGTACGGATCGGTGGCGACGGTGCACGAGTCAGCGGCAGAGCTGCGCACGCTGTTCGTCGAGGTGGAGGAGTACTTTGATGGTGGGGCGGTGCTGGCAGCAGGCTCGACGGTGGTCGATGTTGGAGCCAATATCGGCGCCTTTGCTATCGCGGCGGCTCGTCGCTGCCATCGCGATCTCAGGCTGATCTGCTGCGAGCCAGTGCCCGCCCTTTATCGCGCGCTGTCGGAAAACTTGCAGAAGAACCGCTGGCTGTCGGGCGGGGCGCACGTGGCCAAAAACGTCGCACTGTCGACGGCGAGTGATGCTGGCAAGAGCGCCGACTTCTATTATTTCCGTCGCTTCCCCCGCGACTCGACGATGGACATCAGCGGCAAGCGGCGCGAGTTTCAGGCCTTCTTCGCGGCGCAGGGGGCGCGCATCGGCAAGTCGCTGGGGTTCCTTGGGCCGGGGGCCAAGCTCGTCGAGCGCGGCATCGCCAGCCTGCCGCGCGGGCCGGTCGGCGAGTGGTTGACCGATCAGGTGACGGGCCTGGAGACGACGCAGGTGCCGCTCGATACGCTGAGCAATGTCTTGGCCGCGCAGGGCGTCGCTCGCGTCGATCTGCTGAAGGTCGATGTCGAAGGGGCTGAGCTCAAGGTCCTGGCCGGACTAGACGAGGGGAGCTGGCCAAAGATCCGTCAGGTGGCGATCGAGTGCGATGGCACTGAGGAGCGCACGCGCGAGCTCTTGGCACTGCTCTCGGCGCACGGCTTCACCGCCGTCAAGAAGTTCGAGCCACCGACCACCGTCGATCGGGGTCTGCCCAATCTCTTGCTGCACGGCCTCAACACGCTGCCGCTGGCGGCCTAGTTCGTCGGTTCGTGGGGGCGGGGCGGAGACCTACCAGCTCATGCTGGCTTTGGCGGGAGCCGCGGCGGGGGCCGCCTGAATCGGTGCTTCGAGATCCGCGAAGCCCTGCTTCTTAACTCGGACGCGGTACTGCCCGCGATCGACCGTCTTGAAGCGATAGTTGCCCTGATCCGTGGTGCGGGTCTGCTGCACGACGTGGCCCTTGTCATCGACCAGCTCGACGAGCGTATTGGCCGAGTTCGCGCCACCGCGCAGCGAGATCTGGCCTTCCACCTCGGCGAAGTTTTTCTGCTGCATGGCCTCGCTGTCGTGGACAAAAAGCGCCGTCTCGCTCTGACGCACGCGGCCGGCGCCATCGCGGAACGACAGCTTGGCCAAGTAGCGCCCGCGGGACTGCGGCTTGCCGTCGCTGCCGATGCCATTCCAGGTGAACGACAGGCCACCGAGCTGGCCCTTTTTGCTCTCGTGGAAGACCCGTGCGCCGGGCTTGGCCTCGCTGCCGCCTTCGGCTTTGAAGACCTCTAGCTCGACAGCACCGGCCTGCTCAGCCTGCGGGGCGATGTTGCGCAACGAGACGATCGAGGTTCCGCTTCCCTCGTCAAAGCGTGCACCGACGTCGGTGAGGAAGACCTCACCTGCGTAGACCTCAAAGCGTCGGCGGCTGGTCTGGCCTTTGCCGTTCTGGGCCACGAGATCGATCAAGTGCTTGCCACTCGCCAGCTTGCCTCCGTCGAGGACATGCTCGAGCTTTGCGCCACAGCCACTGGCCACCGGCAGATCGTCGACCAGGATCTCGAGCTTGCGGATGCCACCGCCGCCGTTGTCAGTGGCGCTGACCGCGAGCTTCATCTGCGGCTCGACGTGCTGCCCATCGACCAGGCCCGACACCGCCAGGCTAGACACATCGACGGTGACCAGGCCCAGCACGGCCCACATGGTCTCGGCTTTTTCGGCGCCGCCCTGACCGCTCTTGTAGGTGCGCCAGGCCCCGCTCTGCTCTTGCTTGCTGACCAGGAAGCGGATGGCGCGGGCGACGGGCAGATCCTGATCCGAATAGCCCGCCGTCTTGAGAGCGTAGACCGTCTGGCCGGTGGCAAAAGCGTCGCTCTTTCCAGCTTCGAGGCCCCAGCCACCATCGCTGTGCTGGCGCGCTAGCAGCATCTTTACAATCTGCTGCGCCGAGCCTTCGGTGCGCGTCACCCCGGAAGCCAGAAGCCCCAACAGCACGAAGTTCAGATCCTGCAGGTAGGTGCCGCCGCCGGCCTTCTGCCAGGCCGCGATCTGCGAGGCGAGGTACGCCTCGGCGCGCCGCAAGGGCGGCAGCCACTTCGCATCAGCGGTGCGGGCGTAAGCCTGTCGCCAAGTCTGCGCGGCTTGGAACGTTGTCTGCAACGTGCCGCCGGTCACCGGCAGGCGGCGATCATCATCGACGATGGCGCCGCTGGTCGCCTGCACGGCCAGGAGCTCCTTGGCGTAGCGCAGGAGCTGATCGGTTTCGTTGTTGCCGACCCACTGGTCGTAGCGCGCCCAGGCCGAGCCTTCAAAGGCGATGCCGGTCGTATGACCGCCCGCGGTGACGCCCATCTTGAGCGCCTGCACCATCGCTCCCAGATCCTTGTTACCCACCTCGTACTGATGCTTCTTCCCGACGGAGAGAGCCTCCATCGTCACCGCCTGCACATGGCAGCCGAAGCAGCGATGCTGCGTTGTCCAGCCCTGGCTGGCCGTGGATAGGTAGGCAAGGCCGCGACTGGCCGATGCGCGCACGTGGACGTCGGGCTGGGCGGCTTTTTCGACGACTGTCTGGGGCATGCCGCAGGCCGGATCGACCGCCTTGGGCGGCAGCCCAGCCAGCGCGTAGCCCGTCGAGCCACAGAGAAACAAGCCAAGCGAAGCGAGAAAGGGACGCACGTGGGGCAGGGACAGACGGCGCATAGATCCTCCCAGGGGGGGCTTGGATAGAGGGCGCCCTGTCGCTGCCGCCCGGGGGGGAACCAGGCCGCGCAGACGAGCAGGGCATAACCAGAGCAACCGACGCGGCGCGTCAGCACCGACTGCTCGTCGGGGCGTTCGCGTCGCTGTGCCGGTCTAAAACGTTGCGAGTAAAAGAAGGATCTGCGGGAAAGAAAAAATTTTTAGCGCGGGCGCAGGTTGGGCTTGGTGTAGACGCCCGGCGGGTTGGGGCTGCCGTCGAGAGCCTGCCACGGGAAGACACGCAGCGAGGCCTCGCAGGTCGGGTCGAAGGGGACAAGGCCTAGCTGCTCGATATCGCGCGGCACCATCGGCCAGTCGTAGGCGAAGAAGGGGTTATGGCCATTGCCGAGCCGGTCAAAGATCCGCACCTCGAACGAGAAGCGCAGCCAGACGCGATCGTAGGGGCGCGCGGCATCGATGGCGATGTGCACGCAGTAGGCATCCATCAGCATCAGCGCGAAGTCGGGATAGTCGTTCCAGCCGTGCTCAGCATTCGTCAAGGCGACTTGACGATTCATCTCCCAGAACGCGTCGTGTCGCGCCAGGTCGAGCGGGCGCAGATCGAAGGACTGCGGGAAGTACATCGTCGGCAGGCAGTTGGTCACGGTGTACGTGTGGTTGGCGCGGACCTTGGGCTGCCAGCGCGCCCCTTGAAAGCCATCGACGTGGCAGGGGGCGTAGTGCCCCTGGTCGCCGGGCTCGACGTGCTCGCGGCGCAGCGTGAGGTAGCAGTAGTACTCGTCGTAGCAGGTTGGGTTTAGCGCCCACTCAGCGTCGGCGATGCGCTGCACGACGGGGGCCCACTGCGCGTACTCCATCGGCAGACGAAAGTCGGATCCCGGGAACTTGATCGGCAGGTCGAGGACGTTTCTGGCATCGCCCGGCGCAAGGAAGCTGCGCTGCTCATCGGACGACAACACGCCGACGTTGATCGGATGATGCGGGACCAGGAAGCGTTCGACGTCGAAGGGGCGGTTGAGATCTCCGAGCAGCGCGGCACTCCGCTCATCGCGGGCGAGGGCTGCGGAGTCAAGTGCCCCCGCGCGCGGGGTGATGCGGACGCAGCCGTCGTCGAGAGCGTATACCGGGACGGAGTAGTGCTTGTTGTTGTAGCTGACCTTGCGGAACGTGCGCGCCGCCATCGTGTTCCCCCTTTGGTTGCCGACCCCCGCTCGATGCAGCCCGAGCAAGCCACAGAGCGGCTTCCCATTATCCGCATCCGCGAGCCGCGGGCTGCCCAAAGACTGGCCGAAGTCGGGCCACAGTCGGGTCCAGCTTTCACCATGTCGCGCCATGTGGTCTGTGGTAGGTTGCGGCCACAATGGCGAGGAATTTTCATTTACACGCAGGGTTCGCGACGCTCGACCAAGAGATCAAGCCGCCGCTGTCGTCGGACGAAGCACACGCCGAGGCCAATCGCTGCCTGTTCTGCTACGACGCGCCGTGTACGCGAGCCTGTCCCACCCACATCGACGTGCCGCTGTTCATCCAGCAGATTGCCACCGGCAACACGGCGGGATCGGCGCGGACCATCTTCGCCCAGAACGTGCTGGGTCATAGCTGTGCCCGCGTCTGTCCGACCGAGGTGCTGTGCGAGGGCGCCTGTGTGCTGAACGATCAGCATCGGCCGATCAACATCGGCTCGCTGCAGCGCTTCGCCACTGATCATGCGCTATCGCGTGGGCTGCCGATCGTTCGCGCGGCGGCCAAGAAGAGCGCGGCCACCGTCGGAATTATTGGCGGTGGACCGGCGGGACTGGCCTGCGGCGCCGAGCTCCTGCGGCTGGGCTATGGCTCCGTGATCTATGAGCAGGCGCCGAGCCCGGGTGGCCTCAACACCTACGGCGTCGCGCAGTACAAGATGACGCCGCGCGTCTCGCTGGCCGAGGTCGAAGCGCTGACGCGGGCCGGCTTGGATATTCGCTGCGGTGTGCGCGTCGGCAAAGACGTCTCGCTGCCCGAGCTAGAAGCACGGCATGCAGCGCTGTTCGTCGGTGTCGGCATGGGCGCGATCCCCGGCATCGGCCTGCCTGGCGAAGATCACCCGCAGGTCTGGGATGCGCTGGAATTCATCGCCCTGCTCAAGAGCAGCGGCGCCGCAGCGGGGGCGAACGGAGCGGCGGCTGAGCGCCTGCGTCAGGCCCTCGCCGGTGCCGCAGTGGCTGTGATCGGCGGCGGAAATACCAGCATCGACGTGGTGACGCAGGCCGTGCGAGCCGGCGCCAAGAAAGTCTGGCTGCTGTATCGCAAAGGGCCCAGCGACATGCCGGCCTACGCCCATGAAGTCCACCTGGCGTTAGAGCATGGGACCGAGCTTGTGTACTACGCGCGGCCAGAGAAAATCGTCGCTGCCGACGCGCAGACCCTGCGTGGTGTAGCGCTGCAAGTTGTGCACGCCGACGGCGCCGTGGCCAATAGTGGCGAAGGCGCCACCGGCAGCGCGATCTTGGAGTGCCAGATCGTGGTCCGCGCCACTGGCCAGCGCGGTGCAGAGCTCGTCGCTGGTCTGCCGATCAAGAGTGAGCGCGGCATCGTACAGGTTGATGCCTGCGGGCGCACCTCGAACCCGCGCTATTACGCCGGCGGCGACTGCGTCAGCGGGGGGCAAGAAGTCGTTAACGCCGTCGAGGCCGGCAAGCGGGCGGCGCAGGCGATGGTGCAGGACATCCTCGGCAAGCTGCCGCAGGCAGCGGCGTAAGGAGCGACCAGATGGCAGATCTGTCGGTTGATTTTTGTGGCATCAAGTCGCCCAACCCGTTCTGGCTGGCCTCGGCGCCGCCGACGAATACCGGCGACCAGATCATGCGCGCCTTCGATGCCGGCTGGGGCGGCGCGGTCTGGAAGACGCTCGGCGAGCCGATCATCAACGTCTCGTCGCGCTACTCGTCCGTCGATTTTCACGGTCAGCGCATGCTGGGTCTCAACAACATTGAGCTCATCACGGACCGACCGCTGGATGTGAACTTCCGCGAGATCAGCGAGGTCAAGCGCCGCTATCCGCAGCACGCGCTGATCGTGTCGCTGATGGTCGAGTCCAAGCGCGAGACCTGGCACGCCATGGTGCGTCGCGCGGAAGACAGCGGCGCCGACGGCATTGAGCTGAACTTCGGCTGCCCGCACGGCATGAGCGAGCGCGGCATGGGCTCGGCCGTTGGCCAGGTCCCCGACTACACCTGCCAGATCGTCAGCTGGGTCAAAGAGGTTGCGCGCATCCCGGTCATCGTCAAGCTGACCCCCAACGTCGCCGACATCACCTACCCGGCCCGCGCGGCGAAAAAGGGTGGCGCCGATGCCATCTCGCTCATCAACACCATCAACTCGATCACTGGCGTCGATCTCGACTCGCTGACGCCGCGCCCTGATGTCCATGGCGCGTCGTCGCACGGCGGTTACTGCGGCCCGGCCGTCAAGCCGATCGCTCTCAACATGGTGGCGGCGGCGGCGCAAGAGACCGGCGGCCTGCCGATAAGCGGCATCGGCGGCATCAGTACGTGGCGCGACGCCGTCGAGTTCATCCTGCTCGGCGCCACCACCGTGCAGATCTGCACCGCGGTCATGCACCGCGGCTTCCGCATCATCCATGACCTGTGCGACGGCCTGTCGGGATATCTCGACGAAAAGGGCCTGCGCTCAGTGCACGAGCTGGTGGGACGCAGCACCGCCCGCGTGAAGCGCTGGGAGCAGCTAGACCTAAACTACCGCGTCATCGCGCACGTCGAGCAGAGCCGCTGCATCGGCTGTGGCCTGTGCTACACCGCCTGCAACGATGGCGCGCACCAAGCGATCGGCGCCAAGCCCGACGGCCGCGGCCGCACTCAGGTCGAGATCCTGGAGCACAAGTGCGTCGGCTGTAACCTCTGCAGCCTGGTCTGCCCCGTCGAAAACTGCATCACCATGCAGCGTATCGATGCCTTCGGCGATGCCCAGTTACCCTGGACCGACTACAGCAAGAACCCCGGCTCGCACCCGCACGTGCGCAGCAATCGCCACGATCCCGCGCCGTAGCCAGCCGCAGAAGATGCAAAAGACTTGCAAGTAGTGCAGGCGGGCGGCTAGCGCAGAAACGGCACCGCGTACTCGGCCCGCAGGGGGGAGCCAGCCAGCGCGTCGGCGGCAAGTTCCAAGGCCATAAACGATCGGCCTGACCAGGGGGCCGAGATGGCGCGGGCCAGCTCAGCGCGAAAGCCGAAGCGCGGGTAGTACTCGGCATGGCCCAGCACGACGACGACCGCGGCACCGGCGGCGCGGCTGTGTTCAAGGCCGGCCGAGATCAACGCAGCCCCCAGGCCCTGTCGCTGCACATCGGGGCGAACTGCCACCGGCGCAAGCGCTAAGCCGCGCACCACTCCTAAGCCGTCGGTGCGCCGCAGGGGAAGCTCGGTAAACAGGATGTGAGCGATGGGCTCATCTCCCAGCGTGGCGACCAGCGAGACGACGACATAGCCCTCGGCGTACAGGGCCGCAACCAGATCCGCCTCGGCTGGGCGACCGAAGGCGGCGCAGTGAATCTGCCTCAGGCTCGGCGCATCGTCGGGGCGAGCTGTCCGGATCGTTGGGGAATAGCGCAAGCGGGGCAGCACAAAGCGAATCTGCTCGAAGGCTGGCCCCGGGGGCGGCGGCGACTCGCTGAAGCCGAGCGCCCGCAGCAGGCGTATCGACGCCAGATTGGGTGCATCGACGACGGCGTGTAGCTCCTTCTGCCCGTGCAAAAGAAACGTGGCATCGATAACGGCGCGCGCCATCTCGCGGGCCAGCCCACGGCCGACGAAGTTTGGCAGCAGACCATAGATAAGCTGCGGCGGATCCGACTCGGAAAAGGGACGCAGGCCGACGAAGCCCACGAGATCTCCATCCGGTCGCCAGCGCGCCGCAAACAAGCCTGGCTGGCCGGCGGCGAAGCGGTCCCGGCTGCGGTCGATCTCGGCCGCAACCCACTCTGCATCGACGAGTGTGTCATCCAGCAGATAGCGACGTACATGCGGGTCACGAAACAGCGCCAACAGGGCCTCGCTATCGGTGGGCGCGAAGGGCTCAAGGAGCAGGCGAGTGGTCTGCATGCAAGGGGCAGGGCAGAGGGCGGGGGGCGTACGAAGGAGTGGGCGCGACGGGGGAGGCGCTAGCCGAGGGCGGCGAGAGCGGCGTCGTAGTTGGGCTCTTGCGCGATCTCGGGGACCAGCTCGGCGTGGATGACGCGGTTGCCTTCGTCGAGCACGACCACGGCGCGGGCGCACAGGCCGGCCAGCGGGCCGCCGGCGATGGTGACGCCGTAGTCCTTGGCGAAGGTCGAGCGGAAGCTCGATAGGCTCTCCACGCCCTGGATGCCCTCGGCGGCGCAGAAGCGCTTGTGGGCGAACGGCAGATCGGCCGAGACGTTCAGCACCACGACACCGCCGCGGCCGGCGGCGCGCTGATTGAACGTGCGAACCGAGGTCGCGCAGACCGGCGTATCGACGCTGGGGAAGATGTTAAGGACCTTCTTTTTGCCTTCGTAGGTGGCCAGCTTGACCTCGGCCATATCGGTGCGCACGAGCGCGAAATCAGGGGCACTGCTGCCGGTGGCCGGCAGCTCGCCGCTGGTCGGAAACGGGTTGCCTTTGAGCGTGATAGTCGCCATGCCAGAGCTCCTCTTGCGTGGGTTGGTGGATGGATTGTGAATCACAAACTGCGTCGCTGTTTTATCACATCTGCGTCTTCGACGCGGACGGGGCTGGGGCAGCCGCGGGATGCTGCGGGCGTAGGCTGGCCGCCACGACGTTTGCGATCTTGGCGCGCAGCGGACTGGGCGAGCCACCGCCGTGCGGGTGAACGCGATTGGTGAGCACGATGATGAACAGCTGCTCCTCGGGGACGATCCACAGCGAGCCGCCGCTCCAGCCGGTATGCCCGTAGCCCCCAGGCAAGAGGTCGCCGCGTGGCACCGACAGCGCGCTTTGAATATCCCAGCCGTAGCCGCGCTTTTCGCCACTGTTCAGCCCGGCCTGGTCGTGGGTCATGGCCGCGACGGTGAGCGGGGACAAGAAGCGCTGTCCAAACAGCTCGCCATCGCCGAGCAGCGCCTGACAGAGCCGCGCCAGATCAGCCGCCGTCGAGAACAGCCCCGCGTGCCCCGCCACACCAGAGAGCTGGGTGACGTTTTGCATCGAGGCCTCGCGGCGCAGCATGCGGCGAGCACTCGGGCGCGGCGACTTGAACAGCGACAGCCCAGTCCAGACAGTGGGCGCAATGCGGGGCGCTAAGCTGCGGCGCGGGCGGTAGCCGGTATCGACCATCCCTAGGCGATCGAAGATCTCGCGAGCCGCGTACCCATCGAGAGGCTCACCGGTGACCCGCTCGACGACTTCGCCGAGGAGGATGAAGTTGAGATCGCTGTACACGAAGCGACTGCCGGGCGGTGCGATCAGCTCGCGCCCGGCGATCGCGGCGAGCAGTTGTCGTCGGACCTCGGTGCGATCGACGAGCCCATGCTGCCCCGAGGTCAGCGCGGCGAAAAACGCAGAGGAGGGATCATCGAGCCCCGAGGTATGCGTGAGGAGCTGACGCAACGTGATGCGCTCGTGCGGGCTCTCGATCGGAGCCGCCGTCGCCGAGGTGGCTGCGGCTGCCGGGCGCGCCCCGCTGATGGCCGCGTGCCAGTCAGGCAGATAAGCGCTCAAGCGATCGCCCAGGCGGATATGTCCCTGCTCGACGAGCTGAAGGATCGCCGGTGTCGTCGCCACGACCTTGGTCAGCGAGGCCAGGTCATAGATGGTATCGAGCCGGGTGCGCTCGCGCGTGGGCTCTAGCGAGCGGTGGCCGTAGGCGCGCTCGAAGACGATGCGACCGCTCCGTCCGACCAACACGACGCCTCCTGGCGTCTCGCGATGGACGATGGCTTCGCGCATCACGTCATCAATCCTCGCGAGCACCTCGCCATCGACGCCTGCCTCCTCGGGCGTGGCTCGGGGCAGCGGCGGTGGGGGCTGTGGGCTGGCGGTCTGCGTTGGCGTCGTGGTCGATCGCAGGTGAGTGCGAGACGAACGAGCCTGCGCTGGGTTTCCAGGCTGGCCCAAAATTCCCAACACGCAGAGCCCAAGCCACGGCCAAACACACGCGCCGGCCTGAAGGACCGCTGTTCGTCGCCTGCGAGAGGTCACCGTCAGTAATCGTGCCATGAGGTGCCGCTTACATGACGACGTGCCCACCGCACTTTCTGGAAATATCTGCGCTGTCGTATGCGCTATGGTTCGGTCCTACAACGCACCACAGTCCCATCATCTGCCGAGGAGTGCATCGCATGCCGAACCCCATCAATCTGAGTCCCGCAAGGAAGCGTCCGCCGATCCTCCACTGGGCGGGCTTCGCTGGCCTGGGCGCACTGGGCCTAGCCCTGTCGGTTCAACCCGTCGAGGCGACCGTGGTCGGTGGCGGCGGCCCTACCCCGGCCGAGGCGCGCATTCGCCCCCTGCCGCTGCGCGACTTTTTCCGCAATCCCGAGATTGCTCGCATCGGCTTGTCCGACGATGGGAAGTGGATCTCGCATCTGGCGCCCTACCAGAATCGCATGAATATCTTTGTTCGGCCGGTGGGCGCGCCGATGAACGCCGCCGTCCGCATCACCAACGAGACCAGTCGTGATATCGCCGGCTACTTCTGGAAGGGCAACGACAACCTGGTCTACATCAAAGACTTCGGCGGCGACGAGAACTTCCACCTGGTCAGCGTGAGCCGCGATGGCAAGGCGACCAAGGATCTGACGCCGTTTCCCAAGGTGCGGGCCGAGATCGTCGATGGTCTGCCCGATGATTCCGGGGCCGTTCTGGTCGGTCTGAACAAGCGCAAGGCCGAGATCTTCGATGTCTACCGCGCCAACGTCACCACCGGCGAGCTGACCCTGGTCGCCGAGAATCCGGGCAACATCACCAGCTGGCACACCGATCACGCGGGGCAGGTTCGCTTGGCGGGGACCACCGACGGTGTGAACACCAGCCTGCTGTACCGCGCGACGACCAAGGCGCCGTGGAAGAAGGTCCTGACGACTTCGTTTAAGGACTCGCTCACGCCGATGTTCTTCACCTTCGACAACGCCAAGCTGTACGCGACGTCGAACTTGGGGCGTGACAAGCAGGCGGTGGTGCTGGTCGATCCAGCGACGATGAAAGAAGAAAAACTGCTGTTCGAGCACCCCGACGTCGACGTGGATTCGCTGGGCTACTGGCGACAGCGCAAGGTGGTGTCCTGCGCCACCTTCACGACATGGAAGAGCGAGCGCAAGTGCTTCGATCCCGACACCGTGGCGATGTTCAGCAAGCTGGAGCAGAAGCTCCCTGGCTACGAGGTCAACGTCACCGCGACGAACAAGGCCGAGGACCTGCTGGTCATCCGCAGCAGCAGCGATCGCACGCGCGGCTCTTACTACTTGTATGAGCGGACTTCCGACAAGCTCACCAAGCTGGCCGATGTGGCGCCGTGGATCGACGAGAAGCAGATGGCCGAGATGAAGCCCATCAGCTACAAGTCGCGCGACGGGCTGACCATCAACGCCTACCTAACCCTGCCCAAAGGCACGCCCGCCAAGGGGCTGCCGGTCGTCGTCAATCCGCACGGTGGGCCGTGGGCTCGCGACGACTGGGGGTTCGATCCCGAGGTGCAGTTCCTGGCCAACCGCGGCTACGCCGTGCTGCAGCCGAACTTCCGCGGCTCGACGGGCTACGGCCGCAAGTTCTGGGAGTCGTCGTTCAAAGAGTGGGGCGGCAAGATGCAGGACGACGTCAGCGATGGCGTGAAGTACCTGATCGCGCAGGGCATCGCCGATCCCAAGCGGGTCGCCATCTACGGTGGCAGCTACGGTGGCTATGCGACGCTGGCCGGCCTGGCTTTTTCGCCGGAGCTTTACGCCTGTGGCATCGACTACGTCGGCGTCTCGAACCTGTTTACCTTCCTAAAGACCATCCCGCCGTACTGGAAGCCGATGCTGGAGATGATGTACGCGATGGTGGGTCATCCCGAAAAAGACAAGGCGCTGCTGACCGCGCGTTCGCCGGTGCTCAATGTCGAAAAGATGCGGGCGCCGCTCTTGATCGCGCAGGGCAAAAACGATCCGCGCGTCAACATCGGCGAGTCGGATCAGATGGTCGCGGCGCTCAAGAAACGCGGCATCGACGTGCCCTATCTGGTCAAGGACAACGAAGGCCACGGCTTCCGCAACGAAGAGAACCGCTTCGAATTCTATGAAGCGATGGAGAAGTTCTTGGCCAAGCACCTGTCGAACTCGTGAGTGCGCTGCGCTATCTGACCGCGGGCGAGTCGCATGGCCCGGCGCTGATTGGCATCCTCGAAGGTCTGCCAGCGGGCTTGCCTCTGTCGTCGGCGGATCTCGATGCTCAGCTTGCGCGCCGACAAGCTGGTCTAGGCAGCGGCAGCCGCATGAAGATCGAGCGCGATCACGCGCAGATCGTAGGCGGTGTGCTGGCCGGGCAGACGACGGGCGGGCCGCTGGCCTTGCGCATCGAAAACCTCGACCACCATCGCTGGGCGGAGCGCGACATCGAGCCCATGACGGTCCCCCGGCCGGGGCACGCAGACCTCGTCGGGGCCATCAAGTATGGCTACTCCGATCTCCGCTGGTCGCTGGAACGCGCCTCGGCGCGGGAGACGGCGATGCGCGTCGCGCTAGCCGCTGCCTGCCGCGTCCTTCTGGAGCAGCACGGCGTGCGCCTGGGGGGCTATGTGGTGCGCATTGGCACCGCCGCCTGGGAGCCCGCGATCGATGCCGATGCGGCGGCGCTGTGGGCACGTTGCCAGGCGGCTGAGGCTTCGCCAGTGCGCTGCCCCGATGCCACCGCCGCTGCCCAGATGACCGAGTGCGTGCAGCAGCACATGCAGGGCCGCAACACCGTCGGCGGCGTCATCGAGGTCGTCGCGCTGGGGCTGCCGCCGGGCCTCGGCAGCTTTGTGCAAGCCGATCGACGGCTGTCGGCCCGCATCGCCGGGGCGATGTGCTCGATTCCATCGGTGCGTGGCGTCGAATTCGGCAGCGGCTTCGGCAGTGCCGCGCTACCGGGCACGGCGGCGCAGGATGGCTATGGTCTGCACGGTGATGACATCGTGAACGACGGGCGTCACAGCGGCGGACTCGAAGGCGGCGTCACGACCGGCGCGCCGCTGCGGCTGCGAGTCGCCTGCAAGCCCATCGCGACGACGCTCTTGCCGCAGGCCTCCGTCGATCTGGCGAGCGGCCAGCCGGCACCAACGCAGTACGAGCGCAGCGATTTCTGTCACGTGCCGCGCGCTGTGCCTATTGTGGAAGCCATGCTCTGCTTCATTTTGGCCGACGCGCTGTGCGAAAAGCTGGGGGGCGATTCCCTGGCCGAACAGCAGGCCCGCATGGTCACGCTGCGGCGGGCCAAGCTGTCTCAGCTTCCGATGTCCAATCAGTCCTGGCGGTTTGGCTATGAGCCCTAGCCCCATCGGGACAGCCAGCTTGCAGATCGCGTACCCCGGCGGCAGCTATCCGGTCTGGCTGGGCAGCGGCCTTCTGGATCAGGTCGGAGCCGTCGTCGCGACGCTGCGAGCGGGAGGGCACAAGCTCGGAAGTCGGGTGCTGGTCGTCAGCGACGATCACGTCGAGCCCCTGTATGCGCCGCGGCTGACCGCGAGCTTGAGCGCGGCGGGCCTTTCCGTCTCGACCTTCGTCATGCCGGCGGGCGAGGGCAACAAGCGCCTGACCAGCGTGGGCCACATCTACGACGCCTGCGTTCGTACCCGGCTGGATCGCGAGTCGCTGCTGGTAGCGCTCGGCGGCGGGGTGGTTGGCGATGTCGTGGGTTTCGCGGCGGCCACTTATCTGCGCGGGCTGCCGCTGCTCCAGGTGCCCACGACGTTGCTGTCGATGACCGACTCCAGCATCGGCGGCAAGGTCGGCGTTGATCTGCCCCAGGGCAAGAACCTGGTTGGGGCCTTCAAACAGCCGGTCGGCGTGGTGATCGACGTGGGCTGTCTTGCGACCCTGCCAGTCGCTGAGCTACGGGCCGGGGTCGCAGAAATCGTCAAGGCCGCTTTACTAACTGGCGGCGAGAGCCTGACCACGCTGCACGCTCTGGCTGATGCGGTGGCTGCCCGCGGCTGGGCGAGTGACGCAGTGCAGTCGCTGCTGCAGGAAGCGCTGTCGCAAGCGCTTGAGTGCAAGCGTCGCATCGTCGCGGCCGATCCCTTCGAAGACGGCGAGCGAGCACTGCTGAACCTGGGGCATACCTTCGGTCACGCGCTGGAAGCCTGGACGCAGTACAGCCTGCGCCATGGCGAGGCGGTGGCGCTTGGGCTCTTGTGTGCAGCGCGGCTCTCGGCCGCTCGCGGTCTGTGCTCACCGAGCTTGGTGGCCCAGGTGGTTTCTCTGCTGCAGCGTCTGGGGCTGCCAACCCGACTGCCCAGCATCGCCACGCTCGCCGCTGCGCAGGAGGTCATGGCCAGCATGCAGCACGACAAAAAGCGCAGCGCTGATCGCCTGCGCTTCATCCTGCTGCCGCAGCCGGGCCAGGCGACGATCGTCTCAGATGTCAGCGAGTCGGAGGTGCTGAACGTGCTGGTCCAGCTATCAACCCCAGTGTCGCGATGAGCGACGCGTTTTTCTTCCGCGGACCGCTGCCGCCGTCGAAGTCGATCCTGATCCGCTATCTGCTGCTGCAGGGTTACGCACCGGATCTGCAGCCCCCGTGGCTTTCGGCCTGTGACGACGTCCAGGTGATGCAGGCCGCGATGGCGGCGCTCACGGCGCGGCCCAGTCCGTCGGCAGCTACAACACCGATCGTCGAAGCGGACTGCGGCGAAGCGGGTCTGGTCCTGCGTCTGTGTCTGGCGTTTGCCGCGCGTCGGGGGGGGCGCTACCTGCTGCGCGGCTCGCCCCGCTTGCTGGCGCGTCCCCACGGCCCACTTTTGCAGGCGCTGCGTATGCTCGGCAGTCAGATTGAGCAAGCCAGCGACGGAACAGGGCTGACCGTGGACTCGCCGCAGGGCTTCCAAGCCCCACCGCAGCCGCTGTCGCTTCTGGGCGGCTCATCAAGCCAGTTCGCGAGCGCCTTGGTGCTAAACGCTTGGGATCTCCCGTTTGCACTCGACATCGACATCGATGCCAAGCCCGTCTCCGCGGGTTATCTGCAGATGTCGCTGCACATCGTGCAGCAGCTAGGCATGACGGTGCAGCGCACCAAGACCGGCCGGCTGCACATTCCCGCCGGTCAGCGGCTGCAGGTCAGACCGACGCTGGCCGAGGCCGATGTCAGCTCGGCGCTGGCTGTCGTCGCCATCGCTGCGGTGGCTGGCTCAGCGCACATCACCAACTTTCCACTGCGCAGCCTGCAGCCGGATGTGCGCTTCCTCGAACTCTTGTCGATGATGGGCGTGCGGCTGCGGCTAGACGACGACGGTCTGCGCGTCGAGCAACCGGTTCGCCGAGCGCTGCGGCCGATCATCACCAGTGTCGCCGACTGCCCCGATGTCGTGCCGGTGCTGGCCGTGCTGTGCAGTCTGGCCGAGGGAGAGTCGCTGCTGCACGGTGCGCCGCACCTGCGCGGCAAAGAATCGGATCGCATTGCGGAGACCGCAGCCCTCTTGCGCCTGCTGGGGCGCGAGGTGGCAGAGCTTTCCGACGGTTTGCGCATCTGCGGCCGACCCTTGGGACCGGCCGATCGGGAACCGCGCCGCTCGTATCACCCCGGTCGCGATCATCGCTTGGTGATGGCCGCGGCGGTGGCCCGCTGGGCTGGCTTCGCGATTGAGATCCACGGCCAAGAAGCCGTAGACAAGAGCTTCCCCGAGTTCCGGCAGATTGCCTTGGGAGCCTAAGTTCTCGACGGGAGAGGGCGATTTCTGCTTGACCTATGAAGTTCAATATCTACAGTTCGTTCAAATTTTTCTGAAAGTTCAGAAAGCATGGCAATGCCTTCCTTCAGCGAAAGCACTCAGCCCGCGACTGCGCGCAGCGACGAGCTTGACCGCGCCGTCCTGCTGATCGCCGACGCCATCGGCGATGTCATCGAGCGCTGGGGCTTTCGCAAGGTGCTGGGGCGGATGTGGACCGTCCTTTACCTGGCCGGCGAGCCGCTGTCGGCCGCCGAGCTGGCCGAGCGGCTGTCGTTGTCGAGCGGCGGTGTGAGCATGGCGCTGGGCGAGCTGCAGGAGTGGGCGGTGGTCAAGCGCGCTCTGCGGCCCGGCGAGCGTCGCGAATACTTCATCGCCGAGACCGACTTCTGGAAGATGATCTCCAAGGTCGTCAGCGAGCGTGAGCGCTTCCTGGTGACCTCGGTGCGCGAGCGCTTAGTCGAAGCCAGTGCGCTACTCAAGCAGATCCCAAACCGGCAGGGTCGCGAGGCACTGCAGCGCACCAAAATTCTGCTCTCGATCGCTCAGACCGCCGAAGCGGTCATCGAGTCGTTCCTGGCTTCGCGCCGCGCCGATTTCTCGGGCTTTGGTGCGCTGATCCAGCTGTCCCGCGGCAGCAGCCGCGACAAAAAAACCTCGTAGTTTCGCCGCGGCAGCCCTCCGGCTGACCGCATTCGTCGTCGGAGCGCCAGGCCATGGCGCCCCCACGCGGAAAAGGGAAGACCTGTGAATCCCCCTCTGGCACAAGACCATCTAGTTCGGCCGTCCAGCGCGGCACTTGGCTCGGCGTCGGCTCCGGTTGCCTCGGTAGCGGCGTCGGTCTTGGGCATGCTCTCGCAGGTCAGCGCGGGGCAAGGTATCGACACCTTGTCGGCGAAACTCGACGAGCTGCGGACGTGGATCGGCAGCGATCTGAGCGACGTCGAAGATCGTCTTCAGGCCCTGCTGCAGGACCGGACGCCGGCGCACAAGAGCGCCAAGCACTTGATCCAGCTGGGCGGCAAGCGGCTGCGACCGCTGTGTGTGGCGCTGGCGGCGCGGGTCGGTGGCGACTTCAATGAACACGCGCGCGAGCTGGCAGTGGCGGTCGAGCTGGTGCACAGCGCAACGCTCCTGCACGACGACGTCATCGACCTGGGTGAGCGACGACGCGGGGCTGAAGCGGCTCGCTGCATCTACGGCAACGCGGCCAGCATCTACGCGGGTGATTTGTTGCTGGTCGATGCGCTGCGTCGCATTCAGGCGACGCGCATCCCGGGGCTGCTGGAAAAAAGCTTGGGCGTGCTCAACGAGATGCTCGAAGCCGAAGCGCTGCAGCTTGCCAATCGCGGCAGCGTGCGCGGCACGGTGAGCGACTACTTCCGCGTCATCGAAGGCAAGACCGCGAGCCTGTTTCGCTGGGCGCTGTTTGCCGGTGGGCGGGCCGGCGGCGTACCGATGGCGGGCTGCCAGGATCTTGAGCGTTTCGGCAACAGCCTGGGCCTGGCGTTTCAGATCATCGACGACGTGCTGGACCTGACGGGCGATCCGACGGTGGTCGGCAAGTCGCTGTTCGCCGATCTGCACGAGGGCAAGATGACCTATCCCTTGCTGCTGGCGATCGAGCGCGACGCCGATCTCGCCGAGCAGATTGAGGCGGCCTGCGCTGCTGAGTCGGGCCTTATGGATGCCGGGCTGCACGCGCGCATCGCGGAGGTGCTACGGCGCTCCGACATCGTGCCGGACTGTCTGCAGCTAGCGACGCGCTGGGCGGGCGAGGCTGTGCAGTCGTTGTCGCGGCTTCCGGCGGGGCGGGCCCGGCGAGCCTTGGAAGACGTGGCGCACACCCTCGTGCGTCGCGCCAAGTAGGGGGGCCATCATGACATCCACTTCTTATCTGTCTTGCCCTGCGGCCGGACTCACGAACCTTATTCCTCGACGGAGGCGGCCATGCTTGTCGCGTTGACGGAAGCGGCCGATGCCACGGCCGTCAAGCAGGAGCTGATCGCTCGTGGGCTATGGATCGCGGCGACTCTGCGGGATCCCACGGGCCGCGAAGTGACCTATCGCATCGCGCCCTATTCCGGCCACATCGATGCTCGCGAGATCGAGAGCATCGCCGGGGTGCGGACTGTACTTCTGCCGGCCCCCGAACATCCGCGCATGGATGCGCAGGGGCCGTGCGTCGAGGTCGCCGGGGTTCGCATCGGCGGCGGTGAACCGGTCTTTATGTGCGGCCCATGCAGTGTCGAATCGCCGACGCAGATCGAGCGGATCGCGGCGCGCGTGGCGGCGCAAGGGGCGCGCTTCTTGCGGGGCGGGGCCTTCAAACCGCGCAGCTCGCCGTACTCGTTTCAGGGACACGGCGAGACGGCGCTGGACTGGCTGCGCGCCGCTGCTGATCGGCACGGCCTGCGCGTCGTGACCGAGGTGCTGTCCGAGCATGATGTTGAGCGCGTGGCGGCGATGACGGACTTGGTGCAGATCGGTTCGCGCAACATGCAGAACTTCGCGCTGCTCAAGCGGGTTGGCGGTACCAAGAAGCCCGTGCTGCTGAAACGATCGATGTCAGCCACCGTTGAGGAATGGCTGCTAGCCGGCGAGTATCTGCTGCTGCATGGCGCCTCGGCCGTGGTGCTGTGCGAGCGCGGCATCCGCAGCTTTGATGAGCACACGCGGAACCTGCTGGACCTGGGCGCAGTGGCGCTCTTGGCGCAGGTGCACCGCTTGCCGGTGATTGTCGACCCGTCGCATGGAACTGGTCGCCGGGATCTGGTGCTGCCGCTATCGCGAGCCGCGCTGGCAGCGGGAGCGGCCGGTGTGATGATCGAGACCCATGACGATCCAGGACGGGCGCTCAGCGACGGTGCGCAGGCCCTGACCGGCGATGAGCTGAGCGCGGTTCTAGGGGCGCTGCGCGGGCAGAGGGCGGCATGACGCAAGGAAACGCAGAGCTTGCGCTGACTCCGGCGCGCGATGGCAGCGGCGCGATGTTCGACGATATCGCCGGTCGCTACGATCTGCTGAACCGCATCATCTCGCTGGGCCTGGATCAGAGCTGGCGCAAAAAGACGGTCGCAGCGCTCGCGATTGCTGATCACGAGCATGTCCTTGATCTCGCAACCGGCACTGGCGACTTGGCGATCTCCGTCGCCCAGGGAGTGTCGACGGCGCAGGTCCTGGGGCTGGACCCCTCAGGCAAGATGCTCTCGGTGGCACGCCGCAAGGTTGCCGCGCAGGGGCTGTCGGGCCGCTTGGCGCTGGTGCGCGGCGACGCCCAGAGCTTGCCGTTTGCCGACGACAGCATCGATCGCATCTGCATGGCGTTTGGCATTCGCAACGTCCCCGATCGCCCAGCCGCCCTGCGCGAGATGGCGCGGGTCACGCGGGCCGGCGGCCGCATCGCGATTCTGGAGCTTGCCGAGCCGCGGTCGGGCCTGATGGGTCGCCTGGCGCGCCTGCACGTTCACCACATCGTGCCGCTGCTCGGCTCGATCCTCTCGGGCTCGCGCGAGTATCGCTACCTGCAGCGATCGATCGCCGCCTTCCCCCCGGCCGCTGAGTTCTGTCAGGTCATGGAGTCGAGCGGGCTTTCGATGTTGAACTGTCAGCCGCTGACGTTTGGGGTGGCGACGCTGTACGTGGCGACGCCGAAAAAGGCGGCGCGAGACGCAACCCCGGTGGGGCAGGAGGGCTAGATCGTGCGCGCCTGTCTCGCGCTGGCTCGGGCTGCTTGTCAGTCGCTCGCTCCCCAGGTGCGCGTGCATCTGTGCGTGCGAGAGCCGGTGATCGCGGAGCGATTGCAGCAGGGCGCACCCGGGCTGTGGCGAGTGCCAGGGATGCCTTCGCCGCTGGCGTTGTTCTTGCCGCAGCGCGAGACCAGCGTCGAGCCAGTGCGGGAGCAGGCTGCTGCGCTGGGCTATGGCCAGGCGGCGCTGCTCTGCCCGATGGGTGAGGGACGCATCGCTGAGCTAATCGAGGCGGCACAAGCGCTGCATCGTGATCTGCAGATCTTTCGTGGGCCCGACTGCGACGCTGCCCCGCGTCCACGTTTCTTCGGCGGCCTGCGCTTCGCACCGCAGAGTCTGGGCGAGTGCAGCACCGCTGACGATCCCTGGCGAGGGCTGCCCGATGCGCACTTCGTGCTGCCGCGCTGGACCCTCCTGCTGCAGGCTGGCGAGGGGTACCTGCAGCTCAATACCACCGTCGCTGAGCTTTTGGATGGCGCGCTTCTTGAAACCGAGCTTAGGCGGCTAGAGGAGGCGCTCGCAGCGAAGGCGCCGACCTCAGATGCGCCCCTGCTTTTCGGCCAGCCCGTCGGACTGCAGGCCGGTGAAGCGGAGCGCTGGTACGAACTCGTGGAGCGCGCCCTGCACGAGATCACGGCGGGTCGCTTGCACAAGGTGGTCCTCGCCCGCGGCCAGGTCGTGCCCGCGCCGGCAACGTCGTCGGCTGCGGTGGCTGCCGTGCTGACCAACCTGACTGCGGCGTATCCGACGTGTATGCGCTTTGCACTGCCGCTGGTTGAGGCTTGTCTGGTGGGCGCGACACCGGAGCTTCTGGTGGCTCGTCAGGGCGCAAGCGTGCGCTGCGATGCACTAGCGGGCTCGCTGCCGCGGCGCAACGAAGGCGGAGGCCTGCTCGCCCCTTCGATTGCCCGGCAGGCGCAGACGCTGCTTTCCGACGAAAAAGAGGGTCGCGAGCACGCGCACGTGGTCGCCGCGCTGTGCGAGCGCCTGCGGCCTTTTGTCGGTGCGATCCAGCCGTCCGCACCGCAGCCCCGCGTGCTGCGCAACGTCATTCACTTGTGGACGCCACTTTCCGCCGAGCTGACTGCGCCGACGCATGTCTTGCAGCTCTTGGCGGCGTTGCATCCGACGCCGGCGGTGTGCGGTGTGCCGCAGCAGGCAGCGGCCCGCTTCATCTGCGCGCAAGAGGCGCTGCCACGCGGCTACTACGCGGCACCGGTCGGCTGGTTCGATGGGGCGGGCGATGGCGAGTTCTATGTCGCGATCCGCTCCGCGTTGCTGCGCGATGGTCAGGCGTTTCTGTTTGCCGGCGCGGGGATCGTGGCTGGCTCGCAGCCCGCCAAAGAATTTCGTGAGACCGCCGCCAAGCTGCAGCCGATGTTGGCCGCGCTGGGCTTGCTGTCTGATGGCAACGATCCCGTCGGTGCCGCAGGGAGCCCGGCATGAACTGCCCCGATCTGCACACGGCCTGGGCCGAACTCTTCGTCGCTTCGCTCGCGAGTGCGGGCGTGCAGAGTGCCGTGCTGAGTCCGGGCTCACGCTCGACGCCGCTGGCTTTGGCGCTGGCTCAGCAAGCGCGCATTACCACCCACGTCATCGTCGATGAACGAGCCGCTGCCTTCTTTGCACTGGGGCAAGTGCGAGCCAGCGGACGACCGACGGTGCTGCTGTGTACCTCGGGCAGCGCGGGGGGCCACTACCTGCCGGCGCTGATCGAAGCGACGCAGAGCCACCTGCCGCTGGTGGTGCTGACCGCCGACCGCCCCTGGGAGGCCTACGATGCAGCGGCCTCGCAGACCATCGATCAGGTGAAGTTGTTTGGTGACTACGTGCGCCACTATGCCGAGCTGGGTCTGCCGGATGCCCGGCCGGGTGCGCTGGCCGCGGTGGTGCGCATCGCGACGCAGGCCGTGGCCTACAGCCTGTCCCCGCAGCCGGGACCGGTGCACGTCAACGCGCGCTTTCGCAAGCCGCTGGAGCCAGTCGGCAGTCCGCATGAGGAGCCCTGGCACGCCGAACTAGCGACCCGCTTGGTGCGCGGCGCGCCGCGGGTATTTTCAGCTCGCGTCACGCCCGATGCACCAGTCGATGCCGATGCGCTGCGGACCTTGGCGCTGCTCTGTCGGGAGCGCCCCTGCGGCCTCATTGTCGCCGGGCCGGCTTGGGCAGGCAGTGACCCCCAGGCGCTGCGGCGGGCCGTGGCACGGCTGCAGGCGATGACGGGCTATGCCGTCTTTGCGGAAGCCACCAGCGGCCTGCGCTTTGGGGCGGGACCGACGGTGCTTGGCGGCTTGGATGTCCTGTCTCGCACGCTGGCCGGACGTGGCGGCCGGCGACCTGATCTGATGCCGCAGCTGATCTTGGAGCTCGGCACACCGCCAGTGTCCGCGAGCTATGCCGCATTTCTCGCGGGCTTTGGCTCAGCGGGGAGCGCGGGCGTTCGGGCCGTCATCGCCCCGCACGGCTGGAACGATCCCGATGGCCGCGCCGACCTGCTCATACAAGCCGAACCAGCGACGGTGTGTCAGGCGCTGGCCGAGCATCCGCTGCTCTGTGGGGGGCTGCATGATGCGGGACCGCGCGCGACGTTTGCGGCGGCGCTGGCGGCAGCGGACTCGCAGGTCTTTGCCGCCGTCGAGGCCGAGTGTGCAGACGAGGTCTTTTCCGAAGGGCTGGTTGCGCGCGAGCTATTGGCGGCGCTGCCTGCCGATGCGACGTTGCTCCTGGGCAATAGCTTGGCGGTGCGTGAGGTCGACGCGTTTTGTCCACCGACCAGCAAGCCGCTGCGCGTCCTGCATCAGCGTGGTGCGGCGGGCATCGATGGCCTGGTGGCGGGGGCGGCTGGGACGCGATCGCTGAGCGAGTCGCCGCTGGCGCTGCTCTTGGGGGACCTGAGTGCGCTGCACGATCTGGGCGGTCTGGCGACGCTGCGCCAGGTCGGTGGGCCGCTGCTGGTCGTCGTGGTCAACAACGCCGGCGGTCGCATCTTTGAACAGCTTCCGGTGGCGGCGAGTCCGCCCGCGGCACCGCTTTTTGAGCGGCTGTTTCTAGCGCCCCAGCCCGTCGATTTCGTCTCCGCAGCGGCGAGCTTTGGCGTGGCAGCGAGTCGGGTCGCTGATCGATCGGCTCTGCGCGTGGCGCTGCAGGTCGGCCTGGCCTCGGACCGGCCCCTGGTCATCGAAGCCGTGGTGCCGCCGAGCGATGGCAAAGAGCGGCGTGCGCGCATCGTCGAACGCGTGACTGCCCGGATCTCGCAAAGCGAGCCAGCGGCGCCGGGGCCAACGGTTCGTATCGACGGCGAGCCACCGACAGTCTTTCTGCATGGTTTCCTCGGCGGGCCCGAGACCTGGCACGAGCTACAGCGCCGCCTGCCCGGGCCGAGCTTGGCGCCGTTTCTACCCGGTCACGGTCCCGACCCGCGCTGCGTGGGCGAGCACTTCGACGCTGTCGTCGATTCGCTGGCGGCGACGCTCCCCACCCCGCGATTCCGGCTGGTCGGTTATTCGCTGGGGGCTCGCTTGGCCTTGGCCTTGGCGCTGCGCTTTCCCGACCGCGTCGAAAGCCTGCTTCTGATCGGCGTCGACCCCGGCTTTCCCGACGAGGCGCAGCCAGAACGGCAGGCACGCCAGGCCTTCGAAGATCAGCTGTGCGCGCAGCTTGCATCCGGCCCCCTCGATGCCTTCATCGACGCCTGGGAACGCTTGCCGCTGTTTGCTTCGCAGAAGGCCCTGTCGCCCGCACGGCAGGAACGGCAGCGACAGACTCGTTTGCAGCACCGGCCCGAGGGGCTGATCTTCAGCCTGCGCACACTGGGTACCGGGCGCATGCCGAACCTCTGGGCGCGCTTGCCCACGCTGCGCTGCCCGACCCGCGTGGTCAGCGGCGCCCGCGACGAAAAGTTCACGCGCATCGGTCAGGCGCTGGCCGAAAAACGGCCTGATATCCCCCACATCGTCCTTCCCCACGTCGGACACAACGCGGTGCTGGAAGCACCGGACGCCATCTATCACCTGTTGAGGACTCCCCATGCCCACAGCCCACGCTAAGTCGAAAAAGACCGCTTCTGCCGAGGTGGCCGAGCACCGCGCTCCCCCGCCGCTCGTCGCGGTGACCCACCTGAATTTTCAGGACATCAAGTACGAAAAGACGGCGGACGGCATCGCCAAGATCACGATCAATCGTCCCGAAGTGCGCAACGCCTTCCGGCCGCTGACGGTCAAAGAGCTGTCGCGCGCCTTCGACGATGCCCGCGATGACGAAAAGATCGGCGTCGTGATTCTCTGTGGCGAAGGGCCCGATGCCTTCTGCTCGGGCGGGGACCAGCGCGTCCGCGGGCACGGCGGTTACGTCGGTGACGATGGGATTCCGCGCCTCAACGTGCTGGATCTGCAGCGTCAGATCCGCACGCTGCCCAAGCCGGTGATCGCCATGGTGGCGGGCTATGCCATCGGCGGCGGCCACGTCCTGCACATGCTGTGCGATCTGACGATTGCGGCCGACAATGCGCGCTTCGGCCAGACCGGTCCGCGAGTCGGCAGCTTCGATGGCGGCTATGGCGCTTCGTACATGGCGCGCATCGTGGGCCAGAAGAAGGCGCGCGAGATCTGGTTCCTGTGCCGTCAGTACGACGCGCAGCAGGCGCTAGCGATGGGCCTGGTGAACACCGTCGTCCCGCTGGCTGAGCTATTGCCCGAGACGCTGCGCTGGGCGCGCGAGATGCTGGCCAACAGCCCGACCGCGCTGCGCTTCCTCAAGGCTGCGCTCAACGCCGACTGCGATGGGCAGGCAGGTCTGCAGGAGCTGGCCGGAAGCGCCACCCTGCTTTACTACCTCACCGACGAAGGCCGCGAGGGCAAGCAGGCCTTTTTGGAGAAGCGCAAGCCGGACTTCACCAAGTTTAAGCGCTTTCCATGATCCGCCCTGCGCCCCTGCCAAAGACGGAGACCGGTCTTTCTGCCTCAGCGCCCCCGGCCCAGCGGTCGGCGGAGCGCCCGGCCCCGGGATCGCTTGCGGCCTGGGTCCTGGCCTGCCGTCCGCAGACGCTGATCGTCGGTGTGGTGCCGGTACTGCTAGGGGCCGCGCTGGCTCATCAGGCCGGCGCGGTGCGAGGCCTGGCCGTACTGGCTGCGCTGCTGGGTGCGGTCTTTATCCAGATTGGTACCAACCTGGCGAACGACGTCTTTGACTACGAAAAAGGCGCCGATACCGAGGCCCGTCTGGGACCTCTGCGCGTCACGCAGGCTGGCCTGCTCACGCCGCGCGCGATGCGAGCCGGCATGTGGCTGAGCTTCGGGCTGGCGATGCTCTGCGGCGTCTATTTGACGGCGGTGGCGGGGCCGGCCGTGGTGGCGATTGGCCTCGTGTCGATTGCCTCGGGCTTGGCCTACACCGCCGGGCCGTATCCGCTGGGCTACAACGGCCTGGGCGACGTGTTCGTGTTCGTGTTTTTTGGCCCGGTGGCGGTCTGCGGCACCGTCTTCGTGTCAGCCGGGGCGGCGCCTGCGCTGGCGTCGCTGCCGATCCTGGCGTCGCTGCCGGTTGGCGCGCTGGCCGCGGCGGTACTGGTGGTCAACAACGTGCGCGATCATCGGACCGATGTCGTGGCCGGCAAGCGCACGCTGGTGGTGCGGCTGGGCCGTCGGTTCGGCGTGGGTCTTTACTTCGCGCTGATCGGGCTTGCCTACGTCGTGCCGGTGCTGCTGGTGCTGACCGCGCGGTTGTCGTTTTTCGGCCTGTTGCCGCTCTTGTCCGCGCCGCTATCGCTGCCGCTTCTGCGCGTGGTTGCCGTGGCACACGATGGCGATCGCCTGAATCGCACCTTGGCCAAGACCGCGCAGCTTTTGCTTGTGTTCGGGCTGCTGTGGGTGTTGGCCATCGGGCTGTCGTAGCGAGATGACAGCGGTGTCGTGCAGCGCGGAAGACTTGCGGTCGGCTCGACCCACGCGGCTGCGGGCTCAGCTCTGCGCGGTGGGCGGAGTGCTGCCGCAGGCGGTGGGTGGTCAGCAGAAGCGCACCGACGATCGGCGTGGGCTGTGGTACCTGCTGCAGGATGAGCAGGGTCGGATCGGCATCGGCGAAGCGAGTCCGCTGCCCGGCTTTTCGCCCGACTCCTTGGCCGACTGCGCTAAAGCCCTGCAGGCCCTGGGAGACACACTGCAGCCCGTCGATTTCGACGCGGATGGTTGGCCGCGCTTTCCCAGCCTGCACGCGTTGCCGGCAGCGCGCTGTGCGATCGAAACGGCCTATGGCGATCTCTGGGCCCAGCGTCTGGGGCCGGCAGGACGGCTCTCGACGGTGCTTTCGGCGGCAGATGTGCCGGCACGGAGCCACATCCCGATCAACGCGCTGTGCAACTCGCTGGCCGAGGCACAGGCGGCGGTGGCGGCGGGGGCGGCGACCCTGAAGCTGAAGCTCGGCGGAGCGGACTTCGAAGGCGAACTGCAACACCTGTCTGAGCTTCGCCGCGCGCTGCCGGCTGGGGTGGCGCTGCGCATCGATGTCAACGGCGCCTGGACGCTAGAGCAGGCCCGTGAGCGCTTGCCGCGCCTCGCTGCGCTGCGACTGCAGTTTGTCGAACAGCCGGTGGCGGCGGGACGGGGCGAGCTTTGCCGGCTGGGGAGCGCTGAGGTGCCGATCGCAGCAGACGAGTCACTGCAGGATGCCGATGAACGGCAGGCGCTTTTTTCGCAGCCGTTCTGTGTCGCCTGGGTCGTAAAGCCGATGCTGCTGGGACTGCGCGGCGCGCGGGCGCTTTCGCTGCAAGCGCAGGCCCACGGCCGCGGCGTGGTGATCACCCATGCTTTCGACGGGCCGGTGGCGCATGCCGCGGCGTGTGAGCTGGCGTTCTCGCTGCCGCAATCGCCGTGGGCTTGCGGCTTGGCCCCCCACGCGGGTCTGCAGGCCTGGCCGCAGGTTGCGCTGCCGCATCTGGCTCGCTCCGATCGCGAGCCCGGCGGCGCGACGGATGGGTATGTGTTGCACGCCCCGTCGGGCCCAGGCCTGGGCTTTGTGGATCGCACGATCTTTTCTGACGCGGCGCGCGCGCTCGGGTCAGCGCGAGGTGGGCGATGAGTCCCGCCAGCCTAAGCCTGCGTGACGCGGCCGAGCAGGCCGGGGGGGAACTTGCGCTTGTTGTCGATGGAAGCACGCTGACCTTTGCGCAGCTGGCTGCGCGGGTGGCCAACGTGTGGAGCGCGTTGCAGCGGCACGAGGTGCCACTCGGGCCGCAAGCGCGGGTGGCGGTGCAAGCGCATAACTCCGTCGAGACGCTGTTGGTCCTTTTGGCTCTCTGTGAGTCCGGCACGCCCTTTGTTCCGCTGCATCCGCGGCTGACTCCCCCGGAGGCTGCCGTCCTGATCGCCGATGCCGCACCAGGGGCGGTGCTGTCGGGAGAGGCGATCGCTGAGCTGGCCAGGCCGCCCCGCACAGCCGAGGCCGCAGCGGCCGCGCTCCTGGGGTTTGCCGCCCTGCCGCCCGTCGACCCGACGCAGCCGCTGGCC
>DAORCZ010000003.1:0-31476 GCA_035345735.1 Pseudomonadota bacterium
GAACGCGCGCTGCAGGATCGCTTGGCTGGGCTCGCGAAAGCGCGGCAGGGCTGAGCTTGTGAGGGGGCGGCGGCGGGGCCGCGGAGGGAATCGGAGGGCGCAGAGAAGCGACCGCAGCGACTAAGTGCCGGTGCAGCGCGGGGCGAAGAATTCGTCGTCGGATGCCGAGGCGAACTCGTCGTTGCAATAGGCCGAGGTCAGCGAGTGCCCGTTGCGCACGCACTGATCGTGATCGTGGCAGTCAAGCGTCAGGGTCTGGTCTCCCGAGGGACAGCTTGGCCCACAGTTGCCGAAGCAGGCTCCGTACTCGGACAGGTTCGCGCCGTGATTCGGGGTCGTCGTCGTCCAGCGGCCACCGACGTAGTAGTACGTCGAAGCGGTGCGCGTTCCGACCTTGGCACTGCTCGTCGAGTTGGCGGCGTTGCGCGCATACAGGTTGCAGTTGTGGGTCGCCTTCACGTACTTGCCAAAGGACGAGCACAGGCTGGTCCAGCCACGCTGTTCGGAGCCTGCGACCTGCCGCTGCATGGGGACGGTTTCGGTGGCCTGCGACCAGTTCGACACCACGCGGTACAGCATGGCCGACGCGGTCACGCCATCCTTGGCCAGCTCCTCGGCGCCATCGAGAGCCAGCACCAGGTCTTTGAGCACAGCGCGGTCGGCTTCCAGCATCTGCGTATCGCCGCCGGTACTGGCAAAGCCGTCGAGCTCGGCGACCTGATGGTTGGCGTCAACCAGCGCCGACAGGGTCATGCCGTTGACATCGACCAGGATGTCAAAGACCTTCGCTTCGACCTCACGGCTGGCAAACGTCACACCCGCTTCGCCACTGCGGAAGGTCCCCTGGATGTCCGCCCCCTGCGCCTTGATCGAAAGAGCAGACGGCCCGGCTGGCTCGGCGTTCGTACAGGCCGAAAGCGCGAGCACCCATCCCATCACTGCACGAGTTTTTGACATGACCTGACTCCTTTTCTGGGCGTGTTCCATCGACGAGCGCGCCGTCGAATCGGGGCCGAACATATCGGTTCAGCAGCACAACCACAATGCGCATCTAACGTCCGTATCGACGTCGCCCGCGAATCCTGACCGCGGTCAGCAAGAGCAGCCCAAACGCGGCGAGGCTGAGCCCCGCAGTCGACAGCAACGATCGACGCTCCGTTGGGAACGCCCCGACCGCAGCCGGCGGCAGGATGGCGCATCCTGGGGACACCGAAGGATCGCATTCCTGATAACAGCGGCAGGCATCGGCGCTGTCGCGGGATTGCAGCCGCACGCAGCGCGCGCCCGACTCGCGACATGGAGAGCTGACGGCACAGCGCTCGCCCAGGTGACCCGGTAGCAGGCCGGGCAGCGTGCAGCGACGCATCGGTTGGCCTTCGCTCGCGACATCCTGCCCAACGTCCTGACATATCAGCCCCGCTGGACAGTGATGTTGGTCGTCACATGGCACGGCGCACTGCGCATCCTCGGTGGACGGCGCGGCGGCGGGAGAAGATGGCTCAGTCGGCAGGGGTGCCCCGGGGGCAAGAAACGGCGCAAGGAAGGTTTTTAGGGAGGCATCGACGCGGAGGTTGTCGCCATAGTCCAGGCAGCCCGGATCGCCGGCGATGGCGATGCCCACTACACGTTCCTGTCCCTCAGCCACCATCAGGGCTGGCCCGCCGCTATCGCCATGGCAGGTCAGCGCGGGGGCTTTGACGATGCGGAACGACTGATCTTGCACCGCAGCGACGCGGGCTGTGCCGCTGCGCTTGTGGCCGGGGACCGCGTTCAGCGCATCCGCTTGGCCGAAGCCGACCACGGTCACCACGGCCCCAGCCGTCACACTGATGCGCTGCTGCAAGTCGAGCGACAGCGGCGGCACGCTCCCCGGATCGACGGCGTCCTCCAAGACCAGCAGCGCCAGATCGAGGCCCACACCGCGCTGCCGATAGGTCGGATGGAGCTCGGCATGGCTGACGCGCAGGATCCACGCCTCGGGCGCCGAGACGCTGCTGCCAAACAGGACCTCAAGCTGGTCGGGAAATGCGGCATCGGTGACGCAGTGCGCCGCCGTTAGGACGATGCGTGGTGCGATCAGCGTCCCCGAGCAGTGGGGCGCGAGTCGCTCGCCACAGTCGGTGCGCCGGTTCCCAATCGCCACCACCGCCGGGTGGCCGGAATCGGGTGCACCCGCGACGATGGACTGCCGCGATCCCGCCGTGGCGGGTTCCTTGTTACTGCCTGGCGGTGACTCGGTTGGCAGGCAGGCGAGGCACAGCGCAAGACTCGCCGCGGCCACGATTCGCCATGGCCGGCGCGGTCGCCCGGCCGGCCGAATGACCGATGGGAACCGCTGCGCGCTCACGGTGCCTCAAGCTGTTCTCGCAGCGCAGCCCGGCGCTTGCGGAGTCGCGCGATCCGCTCCTCGTCGCGGCGGGCTTCCTCGGGGGACTGCGCCTGCCCGGCCCGTGCCCGTTCGGCTTCAAGTCGCGCCAGGCTGCGATCTAGCAGATCCAGCGCCGACCGCTGCATCTGCCGCGTTTCTGCGGCCGAGGGCTCGTGCTGCAGTGGTCGCGGCACCTCCTCCCCGGCGGCAGGCGGAGGCTCTTGCGACGCTGAATCCTCGACGGCGTCGCTGGCCCTTCCGGCGACCGGGGGAGCTGTCGCCGGGGGCGGTGGCTCGCGGAGGGTGCGCTGGGCCGAAGGGGGCGGCGCGCCAGTCCGCGAAGCGCCAGGCTCAGCGGGGGGGATAGGCTGCCCGTCGCGACGCGCTCGCAGCGCCATCCAAGAAGCCGCCAGCAAGACACACAGCGACAACGCGATCCAGCCGAACCTGCCAGCGCTACGGCCCTGCGGGTGGCTCAAAGGGGTTGTCATCGGGGGACCTTCCTCCTGCGCTCACAGCGCGAAGATCTTCCAGCTCCCACCTTCGGGCTGTAGACGAATGATGGCCTCGGTGCGCCGGCCCTGCAGGCGGGATCTCACGAGACGCGCGGTGGCACTGCGACCATCTGGCGTCACCTCCACCACGCGCTCTAGCGGGAAGCGCTGCAGCTGATGCAAGAACTCGGGGCAGCCCGCGGCCGCGACCTTTTGCCGATACGGAGTCCCCAGATCGGAAAGCACTCGCGGGCAGTCTCCGGCGGCGACGGCGACAAAAAACCGCTGCACCACCCGCGCCGGATCCTCGCTGGGGAGAGGCTCGCGACAGGCCGTCGCCGTCAGGACTGGCAGCAGCACGCAGAGCAGAAGCCCAAGCCCTCGCATGCGCGGAGCAAACCATGCGGGACCTGCAAACACAAGACGCGGGGGAACTCCCGGCCTCGGCTCACTCTGTGGGGAGCGCAGGGAGCGGCGGCTCTAGCCGATGGCTGGGCGGCCGATGGCTGGGTGGCCGATGGCTTCGGGGAACTCGTTGAGGGCGTCGGCGAGGGCCTGCGCGCTGGGGCGGCGGTCGGGGGCGGGGTCTAGGCAGCGCTCGATGAGATCGGCGAGGGGACCGGGCAGATCAGGGCAGCGGATCGAGAGCGGCGTGTACCAGCGCTGACCCGGCCGCAGGTTGAGAAAAATCGGCGGCTGCGGCGAGGGCAACTCGCCAGTCAAGAGCTCGTAGGCCACGACGCCCAGGCTGAACACATCGGAGGCGGGCCGCGCCAGCTTGGCGCCTTTGACAAGCTCGGGTGCCATGTAAAGCGGCGTGCCGATGATGACGCCGGTCTGCGTCAGCGCTCCGCCAACCGATGCCGCACTGCCATCCAGCGTCCCCTGCGTCTCGCCGGGTGGTCCCAGCGTCGGTGCCGGGCCGGGGGGCAGCGCGGCCTCTGCCGCCGGCCGGGCAGGGTTTGGTTCGTCGATGGTGATGTTGTAAAGCGCCATATCGACATCGGGCGCCGGCCTGGCCAGCTTGTCGTCGTCCCCGCCCCCCTCCGTCGGCAGCAGCGCCGACACACCAAAGTCCGCCAGCTTCACCTCGATGGCATTCCCGGCGGCAAGCAGGATGTTGGCGGGCTTTAGATCCCGGTGCACGATGCCTTCGGCGTGCACCTGCGCCAGCGCCGAGGCGATCTGGCGAATCACCGGGATGGCGAAGGCGAGCTGGCCGTAGCGGGCCTGTCGTCCGGCGAGGGTGCCGCCTTCGACGAGCTCCATGACCAGGTAAGCCAGGCGACCGTCCAGCAGATCGACATCGACGATACGCACCAGGTTGGGGTGATTCAGGCGAGCCAAGAGCTGACCTTCGCGCGCAAAGCGCGCCAGCTCCTTGCGCCGAGTCTGCCCCGACAGCACCTTGGCCGCGAGGCGTTTTCCGTCGGTGAGTCGCCGCACCTCGTAGACCACGCCCATCGCCCCCTGGCCCAAGATCTGGACGATGCGATAGCGCTGATTGAGCACGCTATCGATGGCCAGGATAGGCACTGCTTCCTGCGAGGAGCTGCTGCCTCCCAAGAGCGAGTCGACCAGCGACTTCGAGCGCGCTTCGATCTGATGGCGCAGCTCGGAGTTGAGCTGCTCGACCTCGGCGGTGCGGGCCTGCAGCGCGGCGTACTTTTCCGACAGATCGGACTTGGTCGACAGCAGATCGGCGTACACCCGCTGAAAGCGAAACACCAGGATCAGGCCCAGCGAGAGCCCGAAGGCACCGTGCCCAAAATGAGCAAACGAGGTGCGCACGCGCGGCAAGATCCCGATCGCCGCCAGCATGTCGTAAGCGGAAAACCCCGCCGCTAGCAGAAAACCCAGCCCCAGCACGCGCGCATCACGACTGCCCCGCAGCAGGGCCACGGTGGCCGAGACCAGCGTGTAGACGACACCGATCAGCGCGAGGAGCTGAAAGGGCAAAAGGGTCTTGAGCGGGGGCACTCCGCCGAGTCCGATGGCCAGCCAGGCCACGACGTCATACCCGGCCAGCGTGAAGGCCAGGGCCGGCATCAAGCGCAGCGGTCCGGGCCCCAGCACCTGATGCAGGAAGAACACCAGGCAGGGGATGCAGGTGTAGAAGGCGAAGAGCTCGATGTAGAAAAAAATCAGCGGGTGCTCGTCGACCCAGAAGCCGCTCTTCATGCGACACAGCGCGTACAGGCCGACGAAGAAGGCGAAGCCGCCGTAGCTGAGATAGCTCAGGTCCTGACGCTGATAACGGAACAGCGTCAGGCTGAACAAGCCCACCGCGAGCAGCAAGATGGCGACAACCAGGAGGCTGATGTCGCGCCGGAAGAGCTCCTTTTCCAAGACCAGGCGCGTGCCGATGCGCTGCTGTCCGAACAGGCCGATGTTCAGGTGCTCGGAATAGATGCGCAGCGTCAGGATGCCGCCGCGGTAGTCGCGGGCCAGACTGCCACGGCCGAGGGGAATGTAGTGGACGGGGTAGCCCAGCGGTCGCCGCGCCCAGCGCCCCGAGCCATCGAGCTGGCCAAAGCGATAGATGGGCTGCCCGTCGAGAAACGCCTCGCACAGCTGATCGATGATCTCGATCTGCAGGGCCGGGTCGTGGACGTCGGGACCGTCGAGCCGCGTGCGCAGCCAGAGGAAGCTCTGACCCCCTCGCCCGGGGGGATTGCCGCTGCTGGGGAGCGCCAGCCAGGCCGAGTCTTCGCCCGGCAGAGACCACAGCAGCGTGCCGCTGGCATCGCGCGGCGAGTCGCCCCAGCGGTACTGCCAGTGGCCACGATAGGCCGCGGTCTGGTAGGGCAGCACAAGCGCGCTGGGCGGCGGCTCGTGGCTTGCGACAGCCGTGCCGGACGAGGACGAAGCAGAGGTCCCGCGAGCGAGGAAAAACAGCGCCAGCCCGATGCACAGCAGCGGCAGTCCGCGCAGAAGACACGGCCGCCCGATGCGGTGCACGGCTCCCCGCCGAATCCCCGGTTCGGACGACCGCTGCATGGCGGATCGATTATATCGACCCGCCCCCCCGGGCCATGGTCGACGATTGCCAAACGCTACGTCGCTGCCCCCCTACCCCGGCTTGTAACCTAAGGTGGTGAACGGCGTGCCGCCCCTTGCGACGCACCTGCGGCCGCCGCGCGACTTAGGGCTTCGGGCGGCGGGCCTCTTCTAGCTCGCGGATCCGCGCGCGGGCTTCGTCGCCTTCGGGAATGGCGGTGCCGCTGTCGCGCCAGGCGACGGCTGCTTTGAAGCCCTCGGCCTGAGCGTAGCGACGGAACCACATTCCCTCGGGGTTGTGGCGGGTGATGCCGTCGAACAGCGTCGCCAGCTGCTGGCTCTGTTCCAGGCCCATGTTCAGCAGCACCTGATTGACGACCATCTTGTGCATCGCCAGGTGTCCGCGCGGCACGCCGGCGATGCGGCTGGCGAGGCGCAGCACGGCGGCCTCTAGCTCGACGGCGGGCACGGCTTGGTTGGCCAGGCCCCAGTCGGCGGCGGTGCGACCATCGATGGTGTCGCCAGTGAACATCAGCTGCTTAGCGCGCAGCGGGCCCAGGCGATAGGTCCACATCGCGGTCGTTGGACAGCCCCAGACGCGGGTCGGCATGTAGCCGATACGCGCATCGTCGGCCATGACCAGCAGGTCGCAGCACAGCGCGATGTCGCTGCCGCCGGCCACGGCATAGCCATGCACCTTGGCGATCGTCGGCTTGGGACTGCGCCACAGGCTCATGAAGTCTTCGGTGTTCTGCTTCATGTAGGCGTAATCGACCATCGGATCCCAGGGCACGCTCTCCTGCTGGCAGGGGTGATCCAGCTGACCGCCCCCGAACTGCGTCAGGTCGTAGCCGCCGCAGAAGCCCTTGCCGGCTCCCTCGACGACGATGACGTGGATCTCGTCTTGCTGATTGGCCCAATCGACAGCGGCCCGGATCTCGCGCGGCATCTCTTCGTTGATGGCGTTGAGGCGCTCGGGACGATTCAAAAGCAGGCGCGCCACGCGCGGATTTTCCGGGTGGGGATCGATGCGCAGCGTCTGAAAGCTCGGCATGGGCGGACTCCTGGCTCGGCGGCAGTAGGCGGGCATCATGCCGGAGGAGTCGCGGCGACGACAAGCCGCGGCCTGGCCACGACAGATCGCCGGCCGGGCGCCCCGCGATCGGGAGTCAGAGCTGGATAGGGACTTGCGGAAGCAGGAGGGAGGCAGGCAGGAGAAGTTACTTAGTGACTTTCAGACGCAGACGCTCGACCGGGCGGCCATTGATTAGGTGTTCTTCCACAACCTCTTTGGCATCGGCCGGGGTCTTTACGGTGTACCAGACGCCCTCGGGATAGACAACGACGGTCGGGCCGTGCGCGCACTGATCCAGACAGCCGGACGAGTTGGCGCGCATCGTGCCGCGCAGGCCGCGCTCGGCGAGCTCTTTTTTGAAGATCTGGCAGATCTCTTCGGCCCCGCTATTGGCGCAAGAGCCCTTGGGGTTCTGCGGGTCGCGGCGGTTGGTGCAGACAAAGACGTGCTTCTGGTAGATGGACATGACGGGGAGGAGACCTCGGGTGCGGGGTTATTTCCAGGTGCTCTGGTTGGTCGTCGAAGACGGGGCGGTGAGGAAGCGGATGCCGCTGATCAGCGACCACAGATAGGCGACGATGGCGATGATCACGGCCAGGGCCCAGCGCCCCATAAACAGCGTCGGCAGCGAGGCCAGAAACAGACCTAGCTGCATCAGGCCGCGAGCGTAGTGACCGCGCACCATGGTGCCCAGACCGGGCACAAACACGTTCATCGCCAGGTGGTTTACGGCCTTGCCATCGACGCCCTCGGACACCGCCGGCGTCACTTGTCGCCCCTGCGGCGGCTGCAGGGCCTGATCGGGACGGTTCATCAGCGCTCCACGGTTGGGGTTGCGTTCGAGGATGGCGTCCATTTCCTCGTCGATCTTGGCCAGCTCACGCTCGGCTCGCTCGCTGGGACTTAGGGCCTGCAGGGCGCTTCCGCCCCCGCTTCCCGCCTGCTTCTCGGCATCGGTCGCGGCCCGCTGGGCACCGCGCTCGGCTAGCTTTTCGCTCATGGTGAATCTGCCTTCCTTCGTCCGTGAGTTTATCCCGATGTCGGGCCGGCCACGCCGCTATAGCTGGCGCGACGGGTGACGATGGCATCGCGCGTCGGCTGCCGCACATAGACGCCGGCAAACACCACGCTGCGCTCGATGTGCACGCCACGCTCGACGTGCGCGCCTTCGCCCAGGACGACATCGGGACCGACGACCGCGCCATCTTCGACGACGGCTCCGGCGCCGATGCACACCGGCGGCCGAATGACGGCCCGCGGCGAGATCTGCGCTCGTGCACTCACCCCGACGAGCGGTCCCGGCAAGTGGGGCAGCCGCGCCACCCCGCGCAGGGCATTGATGTTGCCTTGCAGGTAACGAGCCGGCGTCGAGTGCTCGAAGAAATAGCCGGGCGTGACATAGGCAGTCAGCACTTCGCCCTCGCGCAGCGCTGGCAGATAACCCTGGCGCACGATGCACGACTGACCGCTCTTGGGCAGGCGGTCGAGGACGCTCGGCTCGACGATGTGCACGCCGGTGAACATGCAGCGCAAAAGGCCCTTGGGGGGCGGCGTGGGCGAAGACTCACCGAGCATGCGGTGGATGCGCCCATCGCCATCGACCTCGATGGCCCCCCACTGATCGGCATCGGCGGTCTCGGCCAGCACCAACGTCGCGGCGGCACCGGTGATGCGATGCATGGCCAGCACCGCTTCCAGATCGACATCGATGAGGATCTTGCCGTTGACGACGAAGCACGGCTCGCGCCCACCGTGCGTCAGGAAGTCGGCCATGCGACGGATGCCGCCGCCGGTTCCCAGAAGCTCGGTCTCTTGCGAGTAGCGAATATCGACGCCGTAGTCAGCGCCGCTGCCCAGCGTCTCGGCGATGAGCTCGCCGAGGTGGAACAGGTTGATGCCGATCTCGGTAATGCCAAAGCCGCGCAGAAGCGACAGCGCGTAGCTGGCCAGCGGATGATTGCAGACGGGGAGCAGCGGCTTGGGCAGCTCAGCCCCGAGATCCTTTAGGCGGCTCGACATCCCGGCGCACAGCACCATGCCGCGTAGCTGGGTTCCAAAGACACCCTGCATGACTTATGGAGCCTCCTCGTAGACAACAAAGCGACGATCGGGGACGGCGCCGCAGGCCCGCGCGTAGTACTCGACGGGCCCGACCCAGGCGATAACCCCGGCATCGGGGCGGACGGCGAGGTGCGGCGCCGGAGACAAAGCGGCCGGCGCGGTATGCGGCGCGACATCGGCCAGACAGCATAAAAGCAGCGCTTCTCCCAAGCCCCGGCCGCGATGGCTGGGCAGCGTCCCCGTCGGGCCAAACCAGCCAAGCCCGCGGTTATTGCCATCGTGCGCGGCAAAGGCGACGACTGCGCCATCGGCGGCGACTGCGATATGCACGCTCGCGCCCTCGGGCAAAGACGGCGTGTGCAGCGCGGCGGCCCCACCAAGCTCAGGGCCCAAGGCACGGCTGACCTCGTAGGCCCAGACGCGATGAAAGTCGGTCGTCACCATCTGCAAGAGCGCGGGCATATCGTCAGCGGTAGCCCGTCGCACGACGTAGCCTTGCGCCGCCGCCTTGGCGATGCGCTCGGCGATGTGGGCGGGCGCCAGCAGCGGGTTATTGACGATCGGCGCGCGCAGGTTGAGGTTGCGACCGATCTCGACAAAACCGCGAGACCGCAGGAACGCCTGGCCTGCCACCTCGCGCTCATCGATGCCCGGGGACAGATAGTTGCCGGGATGATCGCCGACGCGCAGCCGCGGACGACCGGTCAAGACGACAGGGTCGGCGGGCAGCGTGGTGGCGAACGCCTGCGCGGAAAGCAGGAGCTGAGTGCCGATGCCCCGTCGTCGCGCCGACGGGTGCACGACCAGCAGCTTGAGCCAGCGCCCGGCCTGCGCCAGCAGCCCGACGAGCTCGTCGCCGGCGAAGGCTCCCAACGTCTGCGCGCTGCGCTGGCCGTTGCCGGCAAACAGCTTCTCTTCGACGACGGCCTGCGCCTGATCCCAGGGCAAGGCGGCGGCCAGAAGGGCCTTCGCGGCTGGCAGATCCTCGGCAGCAACAAGTGGCCTCAGTTGGGCAGGCTGCGCGGCAGGGGAAGACAAGAGGGCTGGGGCGACTTCCATGCGTCAGCGTCCGTGGCGACCGGGACGGCGCGGGCCAGCCGAGTCATCGTCATCGGAATCGGCCCCACGATCCGAGCCGGTGCCGCTGTCGAGAAACAGACCGGTGCGCTCGCCCGAGCGGTTGTACCCCCAGGCATAGAGCACGCTCAAAAAGGCCGAGAGCGGCAGGAACAGCGTCAAAAGCGGCACAAAGAGCAGCGCCGGCAGCAGCTTCCAAGCCAGCAGAAAGACCACCAGGCCCACCGCGGCTTCGCGATGCGGCCCGGCGTAGAACCAGCCGAGCGGACCGAAGAGTCCCAGGACACCAGCGACCACCACGTTCTTTTCGTCGGCCACGGCCGGCTTGCCGAGATCGCGCCGGAAGCGCTCGATATCCGACAGCACGCGCGCCAGATCAAGCGGGCTGGTCCCGCCGCGCCGCGCCGACCCGCGATCCCCGCTGTCGCGCCGATCGTCTGACGAAGGCGGAGAGCGACGCGAGGGGCGAGTGGTGGTCAGGCCGCGCTCGCGATCGACCTCGGCCTTGAGGGCACGCAGCCGATTGTCCAGATACTCGCCGCAGTGTCCGCAGCGACTGCCGGCCCCGGTGACCCGCTGACAAGCGGCACAGCGAGCCAGCGCCGTCGCTCCCCCTTCCGGCCGCTTGGCCCCGGTGACGTTGTAGACGATCTCGCCGTCGTCATCGGTGTCGATCTCGACAATCGCCTCGCGCAGGAGCTCGTCAAGCCACTTCTCGGCCTGCTTCGCCGGCACCCCGGTATAGAACGAGATGTTGGCTCGCGATAGCGGCGCTCTCGTCGTCATCGCGAGCTCAAGAAGCGCTCGCTCGAAGTCCTTTGCGTTCACGGCATCAAGATATCACGCAGACCCGCATACGGCTTGCACTCGCAGCCAGTGCATAGGCAGGGCGGCACAAATCCGATAGATTGCGCTGCATGATGTCCCCCTCGACAACTCCGGTTTGGCTGCCGTATGGCCTGTCGCTGTGGCTGGCGGGGCTGGCGTTCTTCGTCATGCTGAGCGCGCTGTTCTACGGTCACCCACCGCTGCGGCGCTCGCTGGTGACGTTGTATCAGCTGCTGATCGCCGGTTTCCGCTATCTGCGACGGTATCTCGCCGGCGACCGGCTCAGCGCCGGGCCCAGCGAGCTGCGGCAGGCGTTCGAGCGGCTGGGGCCGACCTACATCAAGTTCGGACAGCTCATCGCTTCGTCGAGCGGCCTGTTTCCCGAGCGCTACGTTCGCGAGTTTCAGCACAGCCTCGACCGCGTGCCGCCCGAGCCCTGGCCGGTCGTCGAAGGCACCCTGCGACGGGCGCTGGCCGCGGCGCCGGGCACGCTGTTTACCCGCATCGAGGGAAAGCCCCTGGCCTCAGCCTCCATCGCTCAGGTCTACGGCGCGGTCGGCATCAACGATGACGGCGTCGAGAGCGACCTCGTCATCAAGGTCCAGCGGCGAGATCTGCGAAAGCTCGTCGCGGCAGACATCGGCATGCTGGGCTTCGGGGCGGACCTTTTGCAGGGGCTGCCGCGCATCGGCAACGCCAACCCACGCGGGGTGGTGCAGCAGTTCGAGCGCAACATCTACGAAGAACTCGACTTCCTGGGCGAAGCCGCCCGCATGGACGAGTTCAACCGCATCCTCGTCGAGCTGGGCCGCACCGACGTCTGCGCCCCCCGCCCAGTGCATCGCTTAAGCACGCGCGAGGTGCTGGTGATGGAGCGCCTGCGCGGCATTCGCGTCGACGACGTCGCCGCCATCGCCGCCCGCGGCATCACGCCGCAGGAAGCCGAGAGCAAGCTCATCGCCGGCATGCACGCCTGGTTTCAGTGCCTGATTCGCTACGGCTTCTTCCACGGCGATGTCCATGCTGGCAACCTCCTGCTCCTCGACGACGGTCGCATCGGCTTTCTCGACTTTGGCATCATCGGTCGGCTGTCGCCGCAGCGGCGGCAGCAGGTGGCGCGCTTCATCCTCGCCTTTCCCAGCCATGACTTCGTCGGCGTCGCCCACACCATGGCCGAGATGGGAGCCGTCGCCGAGAAGACCTCGGCGGGGGACTGGGCGGCCTTTGCCCGCGATCTCGAAGATGCGCTGTCGCCATTTATGCGCGGCACCCTCGGCGATATCGACTACGCCTATGTGCTGGGCAAGATGGTGCGCGTCTCGCAGCGCCACGGCGTCAAGCTGCCCGACGACTTCATCCTGATCCTGCGCCAGCTCTTGTACTTCGACCGCTACGCTCGCCTGCTGGCCCCCTCGCTGAACCTGTTTGCCGACCCCCGGCTGCTTATGACGATTGGCTCTGAGCTGATGGGGATGCAGCTCTGATTGCGCCGGTGGCAGTTCGGCGCATAGAATCCGCCCATGGCGTATTTCTGTTGGTCCTGTGGCAACGAGCAGATCTTCGAGGTCAAGGTCGGCATCAAGGTGGGTCGGCGCGACTCGTGCCCGCACTGCGGCACCGACCTGCACGTCTGCAAGAACTGCCAGCACTATGAACCCAGCGTCCACAACCAGTGTCGCGAGCCCGAGGCGGCCTTCATCCGCGACCGCGAAGTCAGCAACTTCTGCACGCACTTTTCCTTCAAAGACGCCGAGGCCTGGAAGCAGGACAAGAACGCCGACGAAGCGAAGAAGAAGCTTGCCGCTCTGTTCAAGAACCTCAAATGAGTACCGCTAGCGACATCTCGCCGGCCTCTACCACGCCGGTCCACGCCGACGGCTCCGGCGAGTGGGAAGAGCGCACGCTCTGCCCCGATGACAGCTGCATCGGCGTGCTGGGTCCGGACGGTCGCTGCTGCCTGTGCGGGCTGCGCGGCGATCTCAGCCGCCCTCATCGCCTCATTTTGCCGAACAGCGACGTGCCCGCGACGGACGGATCGGTTCATACCGACGCCCCTGCGACGGACGCAATGGGCGCGAGCTCGGCCGAGAGCCAGCCGGCCCACGACGAAGACGCCTTCAGCCGCCGCGAGCTGTGTCCCAACGACAGCTGCATCGGTGTTCTTTCTGCCGAGGGCATCTGTCCGCTGTGCCAAAGTAGGCGCCCTTAGCCACGCCCCGCGTGCAAGTGGCCTGACCCTTGTGCGCTGCCAAGCCAAGATCTGGATAACCTGACATGCAACAGCCGATCGTCTTTTCGCTCCTGCTCCTCGTCGCCACCGTGGCCTTTGCCATCACGGTGCGCAAGCTTGCCCAGGCCGTCATGCGCGGCAAGGTCAACGACCTCAAGCTGTTTGACCGCATCCCGCAGCGCATCGCCTCGGTCATCGTCTACTTCTTGCTGCAGAAGAAGGTCGCCGAGCCGGTGTCCTACGACACGCCGTCGGGGATCACCAGCAAGCACCACCTCTTCATCTTCTGGGGCTTCCTGGTCATCACCATCGGCTCCACCGAGTTCATCCTCAACGGCCTGATCCCCGCGTTCAGCTTCCGCGCCATCGGCCTTGGCCCCGTCGCTACTGGGCTTTACTGGATGATCGACCTGTTCAACCTCATCGTGCTCTGCATGCTGGGCTACGCGCTGTTCCGTCGCGTCGTGCTCAAGCCGCGCCTGATCCCGATGAGCCTCGATGCCGGCCTCATCCTGCTGCAGATCGGCCTCCTGATGATCAGCCACTTCGTGATGCACGGTGGCGAGATCGGCGCCAACCCGCACCTGTCTTTCGGTCCGGTGTCGGACGCCGTTGGCCTATCGCTGTCGTCGCTGCCGGCCGGCACGCTGCACGCCATCGCCACTGCCGGCTACTGGACGCACGCCTTCATCCTGCTGTTCTTCCTCAACTACCTGCCGCACTCCAAGCACATCCACATCCTGGGCTCGCTGCCCAACATCTACCTGCGCAACCTCGATCAGCGCGGCGTCATGCCGAAGCTCAACCTCGACGACGACAACGACTGGGGCGTGAGCAAGATCGAGGGGTTCTCGTGGAAGTCGCTGCTCGATCAGTACGCCTGTACCGAGTGCGCGCGCTGCTCGAACTTCTGCCCGGCCTACAACACCGAAAAGCCGCTGTCGCCGATGCACCTCATCCACGACCTCAAGGACGAGATGGCGGCGCGACAGAAAGCGCTGCTCGCCAAGGCCGGTGCGGCTTCGGCCGCCGAGGGTGCGGAAGCGAAGGAAGGCAGCGAGGCGGGGGCTGGCGAGCTACCACCGCTCATCGGTGGACGCATCAAAGAAGAGACGCTGTGGGCCTGCACCACCTGCGGCGCCTGCCAGGAAGTCTGTCCGGTCTTCATCGATCACCCGCTCAAGATCCAACAGATGAAGACCTCGCTGGTGCTCAACGGCGAGGGCATTCCCGTCGAGCTTCAGCGCACCTTCCAAAACCTAGAGCGCCGCGGCAATCCCTGGGGCGCCGCCGATGACCGCATGGCCTGGGCCGAAGACCTCGACTTCAAAGTCCCCACCGTCGGTGATGAAGAGGGGAGCGAGCCGGAGTACCTGCTGTTCGTCGGCTGCGCCGCGGCGTTTGACGACCGCATCAAGAAGTCGATGCGCGCCCTGGTCGAGGTGCTGCACGCCGCCAAGGTTCGCTTCGCGGTGCTCGGCGAAAAAGAGAGCTGCTCTGGCGATCCCGCGCGGCGAGCCGGTCACGAGATGATCTTCCAAGAGCAGGCACAGGCCAACGTCGAGGCGATGAACGAGGCCAAGGTGCGCAAGGTCATCACCTCGTGCCCGCACTGCTTCCACACCATCAAGAACGAGTACCCGCAGTTCGGCGGCAGCTACGAAGTGCTGCACCACAGCCAGGTTATCGCCAAGCTGCTCAGCGACGGCAAGATCAAGCTCGATGACAAGATGGACAAGCGCGTGACCTACCACGACAGCTGCTACCTCGGCCGCTGGAATGGTGTCTACGATGCCCCGCGCGAGATCCTGTCAGCCGTGTCCAAGGGAGACATCGTCGAGCTACCGCGTCGCAAGCAGCACGGCTTCTGCTGCGGGGCGGGCGGCGGTCGCATGTGGCAGGAAGAGAAGGGCCCGCGCGTCAACCGCAACCGCACGCAAGAGATCATCGACAGCGGCGCCGAAGTCGCAGCCGTTGCTTGCCCGTTCTGCACCATCATGGTCACCGACGGCGTCAAAGATGCCGGCGTGGAAGAAAAGGTGCAGGTCCTCGACATCGCCGAGGTCGTGCGCAAGTCGCTCAAGAACATCGAGAGCAAGAAGGCCGCGGCCGAAAACCCGCCGGCCTAGCCTCGCCGCGCTGCTGGGGGGCAGCCGGGGGACTGCGTCAGCGCTCCCGCGCCATCGCAGCGCTACTGCGTGAGCAAGGAGGCGAGCATATCGGGGTGGGGACGAGCAATCAGCTCGCGCCCGAGGAACAGGCCCGGCGACAGCAGCTCTTCGCCAACGCTCAGGGCCGCCTCGACCATGTCTTGCTCGCCGACGAAGATGGCAAAGGCCTTGCCGCCGATGCCATCGCACAGACGAAGCTCGAAGATCGTCACCTCGGCCGCTTTGCAGGCGCCATCGGCCGCCAGCAGCGTCGCGGCGGCGCTGTAGGTCTCTAGCACGCCCAGCGAGCGATCCTCCGACAGCGACGAAGGATTCACTGGGCGCGGACGGCGCAGCGCACCGATCACTTCGTCGTGCACCTGCGGCAGGAAGAGCTCATCGCACAGCGCTGTCCCGGCCTGCGCGCGGCCGGCTGCCATCGCTTCTTCGACCTCGCCAACGTCGCCGCTGATCAGGCACAGGTGCTTACCGGGCGAGACCGGGCGATTCAGCAGCAGCTGCACGACGGCCTTCTTCACCACGGCATCGGCGACGGTGATGCCACGCGCAATCGACTGCGTCTCAACCAAACCCAGGGCTGGGCCGGTGACGGCAATCGTCTGTCCTTCGGCGCGTCGCAGCGGTCCCACGCAGCGTCCCTTGCTGGTCTTCGTTCCGCTTAGACGAAGCGGAACGCGTCCTTGAGGGTGCAGCGCCGCTCGCGCGTGAACGACAGAGCCGTCGTCATGCCCTCACCCGTCGGCGAGGCGATGGTGAAGCTGGTGTAGCCCTCACCGCGATAGCCCAGGCCTGCCAGGCTGCTGCCGTTCTTGACGAAGATGCTGCAGTTGATGGTGCGCGCCATCGCCGACAGTGCCTCGACGTTGGTCGAGTACATGACCGCGGTATGGCCAAAGCCATGCTCGCAGCGCACCGCGCCCGCGATCGCCGCCGTCACATCGGGATAGCGCACCAGGCCCAGCACCGGCATCAGGAGCTCGTGCTGAACGAAGGGATGCGCTTCCGGCACCTCGGCGATGAGCAAGCGGCACTCATCCGGCAGGTTGAGGCCAATCGCGCGGCCAATCACGCCCGCGTTCTTGCCCACCCAGTCCTTGTTCGTGTGAGCGCCGCCATCGGTGAGGATGACTTTTTCAAGTGCGCTGATCTGCCGCTCGTTGAGGATGCAGCAGCCCAGGCGTGCAAGCTCAGCCTTTAGTGCATCGGCGATCTTGCCGACGGCGCAGATCTCTTTTTCCGCGACGCAGACGATGTTGTTATCGATCGACGCGCCTTCGATGATGCCGCGCGCCGCGATGTCGATACGAGCCGTCTCGTCGACGACGGCCGGTGGATTACCGGGACCGGCGCCGATGGTGCGCTTGCCGCTCTGCATCGCGGCTTTGACCACCGGGCCCCCACCGGTGACCGCCAGCAGGCGCACACCCTTGTGCTTCATCACGGCCTGCGCGCTCTCGATCGTGGGCTCACTGATCGAGCACAGCAGGTTGCGCGGACCACCCGCCGCGACGATGGCTTCGTTCAGGATGTGAACGTACCAGCCGCAGGTCCGCCAGGCATAGGGGTGCGTGTTGAACACCACGGCATTGCCGCCAGCCAGCATGCTGATGCCGTTGTTGATGATCGTCTCGGTGGCATTCGTCGTCGGTGTGATCGCGCCGATAACCCCGAAGGCCGCCCGATCTAGCACGGCCAAGCCGTGATCGCCGGTAAAGGCGACTGGACGCAAGATCTCCGGCCCCGGCGTCTTGTTCGCACAGAGCTCGTTCTTCTTGAGCTTGTCTTCGACACGCCCCAGACCGGTCTCTTCGACCGCGTACTCCGACAGCGGACGCAGGTTATCGAGCGTCACCTTGCGCATCGCCGCGATGATCTTTTCGCGCGTCGCGAGCGGCACGGCCTGGTACTGCTCGAAGGCCTTGTGCGCTGCCGCGACGGCGGTATCGACATCCGGGAACAGGCCGTGGTGGCTCTTGGGCACGCGGATGTCGGGATTGCGCCCGCCTGCCCCGGCCTTGCTGGACTGCGGCTGGCCACCGCGCAGGTGCGGCGGCACAAAGCCGGTCCCCGTCGATGGGGCACCGTGCTCAGCCGCCCGCATCACGGCCTCGGCCGGAGTGGGACGACTCGCCGCGCCCAGGCGCGAGACCACCTTGTCGACGATGTCCTGGATGCGCTGTTCATCAAGCTGCATGGGAAGCTGCCTGTCGCGTCGTCTTGCGGGCTAGAGCAACCGCTACTTCTGGTAGCGGACTTGGCCGTCCTGTTCGATGGTGTCGACGATGGCCATGATGGTTGCGTCGACCGGCCGATCCTTGGTCACCTTGGTCTGGCGGGCCGATGAGCCGGAGGCGTACATCACGACCTCGCCGACTCCTGCGCCGACGGCATCGATGGCCACCACAGGCTGACCAGCGGACGGCGTCCCCGATGCATCGCAGGGCTTGACCAAGAGCAGCTTCAGGCTCTCGAGCTCGACCTCTTTGCGACTCGCGACGACGGTGCCTACCACCAGGCCAAGGACCATGGCTGCTTAGTCCTTCTTGCCATCGGCGCTGCGGCCGAGCGGCAGCACCAGGTCGATGTTCTGGTGCGGACGCGGAATGACGTGGACCGAGACCAGCTCGCCCACGCGCTCAGCCGCCCGCTGCCCGGCTTCCGTCGCCGCCTTGACCGCCGCGACATCGCCGCGAACGATCGCCGTGACGTAGCCGCCACCGATCTTCTCATAGCCGACTAGCTCGACGCGGGCTGCCTTCACCATTGCATCGGCCGCTTCCACCATGCCGACAAAGCCCTTCGTCTCGATCATTCCAAGTGCGTCAGCCATTTCTCTTTCCTTTTCTTCTTCAGTCTCTGGCCTGGCCAGAGCACCACAGGTTCAGTCTTGCGTAAGGGCTAGCGCTCGCTTTGGGCCGGCGCTAGCGCGTTCCGGGGGAATTTGGAGCGGGCCGCGTCGTCGTCGACTTACTTGTCGACAAACTTGCCGAACTCGCGACCGGTGACCGAGTCAAGCGCTGCCGTGGCCGCGGCTGCGGCGGCATCGATCTCGGCCTCCGAGCCCGACATGTACAGACGGCCGAAGGCGCCAAACGGAGTCACCGAGACCAGGAACACGCGTGCCGCTTTTTCGGCTTCGTTCGCCGCAAAGGCGACGTAGCCGGCAGGCTCGGTCTCCAGGATGAACAGCGACTGTCCCGGCAAGATCATCATGCCGGCCGAGCCGCGGTTGATGATCTGCGCCTGATACGGCTCGACGGCGCGGATGATCTGGTTGGTCAGCACGCGCGGCTTGTAGCGATCGTCCTCTTTGACGCCGAGGTGAGAAAGAATCGCCGCGCCCGCCGATCGCACTTCGCCCTGATCGAAGTCGTGGACTTCCAGCAGACCGTAGGCGCGCTCGACCACTTGGATGGCCGGGGTGACCTTGGTGGCCTTGAGGGCGACGTCGGTGACGCGGTTGATGGCGATGCCGGGAGCGATCTCGACGAACAGCGAGGCCATGTGCGGCACCGGCAAGAAGCCGCGCGCCGTCTTGCCCATGAAGCTGGCAAGCTGCGGCTGTAGTGCGTCGAGGAAGGTGTAGGTTCTCAGCGTTGTCTGAGCCATTTAAAAGTTCCGAGCCGTGAAGAGCGGCCGGACCTTAACAAACCGATTCCCGCGAATCAACCGGCGAATCGAACAACCGCGCACCCCATGCCGGCCAGCAAGGTGGCCCGACGGGGAACGCTGATGAAATAGCGGGGGACGGTCGCGCGAAGGTTGGGTGCGCTGAGGATGGAGCGAGAGTCTTAGGCGGGGGTCGGCGGCGCCGGCTCGGCGCTAGTAATCGGCGAGGGCAGCGGAGCGGTGAGGACGTGCGGCAGGACCTCTTCCATGCGGCTCACGAAGTGGATCTCGAGATCCGCCTTCACCTCGTCGGGCACATCGACGATGTCCTTCTGATTGCGCTCCGGCAGGATGACGCGCTTGATGCCAGCGCGGTGCGCGGCCAAGAGCTTCTCCTTGATGCCACCGACGGGCAGCACGTTGCCTCGCAGCGTGATCTCGCCGGTCATGGCGACATCGGGGCGCACCGGGATGTTGGTCAGCATCGAGGTCAGCGCGACGAACATCGTCACACCGGCCGAGGGACCATCCTTGGAGATCGCACCGGCCGGCACGTGAATGTGCAGGTCGGCCTTCTCTAGAAAGTGCTCGTCGATGCCGTAGGTCTTGGCGCGCGCGCGAACAAACGAGGTCGCGGCCTGCGCCGACTCCTTCATCACATCGCCAAGCTGACCGGTCAGCATCAGGCTGCTCTTGCCCGGCATGCGCGTCGCTTCGATGAACAGGATGTCGCCACCGACGGCTGTCCAGGCTAGGCCCGTTGCCACGCCGGGGACGGCGGTACGCTCAGCAACTTCGCTGATGAACTTCTGCGGGCCCAGGAAGTCAGCGACCTTCTCGGCCGTGATCTCGACCTGATCCTTGGTCTCGCCTTCGGCCACCTTGACGGCGACGCCGCGGCAGACGCTGCCGACCTCGCGCTCAAGGCTGCGCACGCCGGCCTCGCGAGTGTAGCTGTCGATGATCTCGCCGATCGCGGGGTCGGCAAACTGGATCTGCGCCCCACTCATGCCGTGCTCTTCGATCTGCTTGGGGATCAAGAACTGGCGCGCAATCATCAGCTTTTCGCTGCGCGTGTAGCCCGGGATCTCGAGGATCTCTAGACGATCACGCAGCGCCGCGGGGATCGGGTCGAGGATGTTCGCCGTCGCGATGAACATCACGCGCGACAGATCGAACGGCACCTCCAAGTAGTGATCGGAGAACGTGTTGTTCTGCTCGGGATCCAGGACCTCCAGCAGCGCCGAGGACGGGTCACCGCGGAAGTCGTGTCCCAGCTTGTCGATCTCATCGAGCACGAACACCGGGTTGTTGGTGCCCGCTCGCTTGATGCCCTGAACGATGCGTCCGGGCAGCGAGCCGACGTAGGTGCGACGGTGACCACGAATCTCGGCCTCGTCGCGCACACCGCCCAGCGAGACGCGCACGAACTTGCGACCGACCGCCTTGGCAATCGACTTGCCGAGCGAGGTCTTGCCAACACCCGGCGGCCCCACCAAGCACAGGATCGGCCCCTTCTTATCGGCCTTGAGCTTGCGCACCGCCAGGTATTCCAGGATGCGCTTTTTGACCTTCTCAAGATCGTAGTGGTCGGCGTTGAGGATGTTGCGCGCCTCGCCGATGTCGATCTTGTCTTCGGTGCTGATCGACCAGGGCATCTCGACCAGCCACTCTAGATAGGTGCGGGTCACCGTGTACTCGGCCGACGACGGCTGCATCGACTTGAGGCGGTCGTACTGCTTGAGCGCCACCTTCTCGACGTCGGGTGGCATCTTGGCTTCGGTGATCTTGGTCTTGAACTCTTCAAAGTCGCTGCCGGCGTCATCGAGCTCGCCGAGCTCTTCTTTGATCGCCTTGAGCTGTTGCCGCAGCACGTACTCGCGCTGGTTGCGGCCCATCTCTTCCTGCACCTGCGTGTTGATCTTCTCGCGGACCTTGAGGATCTCCAGCTGACGGGTCAGGAACTGCAGCACCTTGCGGGTGCGGGCCTTGTGCTCAAAGGTCTCGAGCACGTCCTGCTTTTCCTCGACGGGAATATCGAGGTTGCTGGTGATCAGGTCGGCCAGCTGGCCGGTGTCGTTGATGTTGTCGACGAGCGACATCGCCTCTTTGGGCAGCTCCGGCATGAGCTTGATGACCCGCTTGGCGATGTCTTTGAGGTTTAGGCCCAGCGCTTCAAGCTCGACGTCAGCGCCGGTCCCCTCTGGAACCGAGGTCACGCGAGCGAGCAAGAAGGGATCGTTGCTGTCGTAGGCCTGCACGCGGATGCGCGAGACGCCCTGCAAGATGACTGAGAAGTTGTCCTTGGCCAGCTTGATGACCTTGAGGATGCGGGCCGCGCAGCCAACGCTGTACAGATCGGTCTCACTGGGATCTTCGGTGCGGGCGTCGCGCTGCGTCAGGATGCCGATGACCGGGCGCTCTTTGGCGATGGCTTCCTCCACCAAGCGCACGCTCTTTCGGCGGCCGACGTCGATCGGAATAATGGCGCCGGGGAACAGCACCGAGTTCCGCAGCGGCAAAATCGACAGGACGTCGGGGATGTCGACGGGACCCGAGATCTCTGGGGCTCCCGTTTTCGGCTTGGTCATCTAGGTGCTCCTCGGTTTTTCAGGCATTGGGCTAAGGGCAGTGCGGTGCCGCGAGAATTGGCCGCGCGGCAGCCGTGGCGAGCAACTTAATTACGGATGCCGCCCTTGGCCAAGCCTGGTGCGCGGTTTTTTTGTCGTCGCGCTTAATTTTTTTCGGTCGATTCGTTAGCTCGAAAGTATCTTAAGCTGGCTTTTGCTGCGGCGTCTCCTTTCACGACTGCGCAGCCAGCCCACCAGCGGAAATCGGCGACCCATGGGAAAAGTCATTGCGATAGCGAACCAAAAAGGCGGGGTTGGTAAAACCACCAGCGCAGTGAACCTCTCGGCGGCTTTGGCCGACGAAGGGGGCGGCCAGAAGGTGTTGGTCGTCGATTGCGATCCCCAGGGCAATGCGACCTCAGGGCTCGGCTTTCCACGCGGCACGGTCGAGCAAGGGCTTTATCAGGCGCTCATCGACAAGGTCTCGCTGCGCGAACTGACTCAGCTCTCGGCGATTCCCACGCTGTGGTTGGTGCCAGCGACGGCGGACCTGGCGGGAGCGGAAGTTGAGCTCGTCAGCGAAGAGCGTCGCGAATGGCGACTGCGCGAAGCCTTAGAGCCGGTGCGCGACCGCTACGACTACATCGTGCTCGACTGCCCTCCGTCGCTGGGCTTGCTCACGCTCAACGCGCTGGTCGCCGCCGACCAAGTCATCATCCCTATGCAGTGCGAATACTACGCCCTGGAGGGGCTGTCGTATCTCTGCAGCACCCTCGAGCGAGTGCGCGCGGTGTGGAATCCCGAGCTTGAGCTAGAAGGGATCGTGCTCACCATGGTCGACGGCCGCACGAACCTGATGCAGCAGGTCGAAAACGAGGTCCGTGGTCACTTCGGCAGTCGCGTCTATCGCACGGTGATTCCCCGCAACGTGCGGCTTTCCGAGGCGCCTTCGCACGGTCTACCGATCACGCTCTACGACAGTGCCTCGCGCGGGGCGCAGGCCTATCAGGGGCTGGCGCAAGAATTTCTGCAGCGGCGCTCCGCCCGAGCGCGAGCGACGGCAACAGCGCAGGCCGAAGCTGCGAAGGCGGTGTGACCACCATGGCCATCGACAAACGCAAAGCACTGGGTCGAGGCTTGGGCGCCCTGATTCCCGCCGCCAACGCTGCGGCAAGCCCCGGCGCCTCCGACACAGCGGGTGATACCGCAATCCACACGCAGCCAGTGGTCCCAGGGACGCTGAGCAGCAAGCGAGACTATTTCCTTTGTCCTATCGAAGAAATCGGGCCGTCGCGCGATAACCCGCGGCAGCGCTTCGACGAGGAACGGCTGGAAGAGCTCGCGGGCTCGATCCGTGTGCAGGGGTTGGTGCAGCCGCTCATCGTGCGCGTGCTGACCGCCGAAGAGCAGAAGACTGCGGGCGGGCTGCGCTACGTCCTCATCGCCGGCGAGCGACGCTGGCGAGCCTCTCAGCGAGCCGGCCTGCGCGATGTACCGGTGGTGGTCAAAGACGTCAGCGCGGCCAACGCCTTTGAGCTGGCGCTCGTCGAAAACCTGCAGCGCGAAGACCTCAACCCGATGGAGGAGGCCGAGGCCTACCGTCGGTTATCGGAAGAGTTTGGCTACACCCAGGAGGAGCTGGCCCGTCGCGTAGGAAAAGAGCGGGCGACGGTGGCCAACTCGCTGCGTCTGCTCAAGCTCCCGCCCAAAGCGCGCGAGATGGTGATTGCTGGCCAGCTCTCGATGGGACATGCCCGTGCGCTTCTGGGCCTTGATGCCGTGGCCGCGATCGAGGCTGGCGCGGCGCAGGTGACGACCAAGGGGCTCTCGGTGCGCCAGACCGAGGAGCTGGTGCGCCGCCTACACAAAGCCGGTGGCGACGGTGCGCCGCCCAGCGGCAAAAGCCCAGCCGCGCCTACCGACGCGCCCAAAGAAAAGTCGGCCAGCGTGCGCGATGTCGAGAGTCGCTTGCAGCGCGCCCTCGGCACGCGGGTGCAGCTAAATCAGCGCAGCAACACGGCGGGCACCATCGAGATTCACTACCACTCGCTCGATGAGCTCGACGGCTTGCTCGCGCGACTGACCAACCTCAGCCACGATCCCGAGCTCGACTAAAAGGTCGTTGGGCCTTTTTTCGACTTGGGCTTGGTCTTTCCGCCCTTCGCCCCACCGTCGCCCGCCTTGGTTTTCTTTTCGTCGCCCTTGCCCTTCTTGTCGTCGCCTTTAGCGGGCTTGTTCGTGCCCTTCCCGCTGGGCTTGGCCTCTTCCCCCGGCTCGCCCGAGTCGGGCTTGTTGGCGCTGGGCTCTGGGGGCGTGGGCGTGCCCGTGGTCTGGCCGGCGGCTTGAACCTTGTTGGGATCTTCGACGGGCGGCTGACGCCTGCCGGAGCGTAGCGAAATCAGCCCGAGGATGCCGAGGATGAGCAGCAAGGCACCGCCAGCCAAACCTCCGCGGATCAGGTTCTGCCGCGAGGACTTGGGGCGACTGACGACGGCCGCCGCCGTGGTCGGGGCATAAGCCAGCGCCGAGTCGGCTTTGGCCTCGGAGTTTACCGACACCGGCGAGATCACCGCCGAGATCGACGAGTCTCCCGAGAACGTGGCGGAGGACTCTAGCTCGACCTGCAACGCCGTCGCCAGCTCTTCCATCGTGGCGTAGCGATCGCTCTTTTCGCGCGCCATCGCCTTGAGCACGACTTTTTCTAGCGACTCGGGAATCGTCAGATCCGGACGACGCTTCTTCGGCGGCACGACCTTTTCGGTCAGGTGCTTCATCAGCGTCGACATCGGCCCGTTGCCGCGGAACGGCACACTGCCGGTCAGCATTTCGTAAAGGATGCAGCCGAGGGCGTAGATGTCGACGCGGGCATCAATGGCTTCGCCGGCCGCCTGCTCTGGCGAGAGGTACTCGGGCGTGCCCAGGACCGTGCCCTGCGTCGTCTGCCGCATGTTGGCAACCAGGGGCTTGCCGCCGTCGGACAGCGTCTCGCGGGTGCCGGCCATGACCTTGGCGATGCCAAAGTCGAGGATCTTGACGAAGTCGCGCTTGGCCCGATCGAGGAGGAAGATGTTCCCGGGCTTCAAGTCGCGGTGCATGATGCCTTTTTCGTGCACCGCCTGTAGCCCGCGAGCAATTTGCTCACCGATACGACAGACACGCGCCCAGGGCAGCGAGCCCTGCTTCTGCAGCAGCGTCTCCAGCGACTGCCCCTGCAGGAATTCCATCACCAGGTACGGCCGACCGTCTTCGAGCACGCCGAAGTCGTTGATATCGACGATGTGCTCGTGACCGATATGGCAGGCCGACTTGGCTTCTAGCAAGAAGCGCTGCTGGGCAACCGGATCCTGCGACTCGCGCAAAAGCTTTACGGCGACCGGCTTGTCGAGGACGACGTGCCGGCCTTTGTAGACCACGCCCATGCCGCCGCTGGAAAGAAAGCTGTCGATGCGATAGCGCTCGCCGAGCACCGCTCCGACCAGTGGATCATCAGCGGCAGCCGCCGCCGCAAACGACTTGGCCTCGCAGACGTGTTGATCCTGCCAGGGATAAGTCTTCTTGCAGTCGGGGCAGGTCTTGCTGATTGCCGTCGTTGCTACAGACATGGACCACGCGTTTTTCGCATCGGTGTGGTGCCATCTCCCGGAGCGGAACGAAGCACAAAGCAGCCCAGACAAGACCCAATCCGGGCCGGTGGCATAGGGAGACGGAGTGTCATGCTAGATGGTTAAAGCCAAGTATATGAGACGACAATCCGAACGTATCGTCAAGCGTCCGACCAGTCGCCGTTTTTGGTTATCGGCAGGCTCGCCGGATTTGTCCGGGGTCAGCCGCTAGGTCGGGTGGTTGCTTGGGCGGCTGCTTGGGCGGTTGCTTAGGCGGTCGAACGCGGGCTCTAGCAACCGCACGTGCGGGGGTGGCGGACTTTCTAGTCACAGGTCGGGTCCGCTGTTGTGCTGGCGCGCGCATTCCAGGCATGATGGGCGCCGTTTTGCTTCGCAAGTAGCGTCATTTCAGCAGCGACCGCAGCACAGGATGGGAGACAGGACGATGGCAAAGAAGGCCGGTGATGGCGGAGGGAACGGGGTCAAGAACCCAGGGAGCGGCAAGCCGAGTCGGAGCGCGCCGCCACCGGCCGTCGAAGACCTGGAGCTTTCCGGCATGGCCGACGATGAAGAGCTAGAGGCGGTCGGCCGCGAGCTAGAGCGTGGCTGGCAGCACGTCGAGGCCGGTGAGATTACCGCCGCCCGCAAGGTCGCGGATGCCCTGCATGCCGAGTATCCCGATACCCCGGAAGTGCTCGTCCTGCTCGGGATGGTCGAGAGCTTGGAGGGCAAGCCCGAGCAGGCGCTCACTCACTACGAGCAAGCCAGCTCGGTGGATCCCGAGTATGTCGAGCCCCTCCTGTGTGCGGCGGAGCTTTACATCTGGGAGCTGGGTGAAGATGAAAAGGGCCTAGAGCTCTGTCAGCGCGCCAAGGAAGTTGCAGAAGAGGAAGAGGAATACCTCGACGCCCTCCTGCTACAGGCCGAGGCCGAGATCAACCTGGGCCGCGAGCGCGCCGCGCTGAGCACGCTGCGCGAGATCCCCGAGGGCGATGTCGAGCTGCCGGAGATGCGCTATCACGTCCGCGCCGGCCGGCTGTTCCTGGATCTGCAGCGGCTCGACGAGGCCGAGCGGCAGTTCAAGCGCGCCGCCGACAAGGAACCGAACAACGTCGATGCCCTGCACGGCCTGGGGCTGTGCGCGGAAGGACGCGGGCAGCGCGAGCGCATGATCGAGTGCTTCCAGAAAGTGCGAGCGCTGGATCTAAAAGAAGAGCGGCCGCCGTGGGCACTGTCGGAAACGGCATTCCGCAAGCTGTGCTCGACGTCGCTCGACGAGCTCCCGGACGAGCTGCGCCAGCGCCTCAAGAATGTGCCGATCCTGGCCAGCGACTATCCCACGACCGAGATGGTGCGCGACGGCAGCGATCCGCGCATGCTCGGCTTCTTTGCTGGCGTGCCTTACGGCGACCAGAGCAGCGTCGGCGGCACCCCGCACCTAGAGGCCATCTTCCTGTTCCAGCGCAACATCGAGCGCATCGCCTACGGCCCCGAAGACGTCGAGCAAGAAGTACGCGTGACGCTGGTCCACGAAGCCGGGCACTTCTTCGGCCTGAGCGAAGAACAGCTCGAAGCGATGGGCCTGGGCTAGGCGCGCTGCTAATCTTTTAGCGCGCTAGATATTCTTTTAGCGGGCTAGTGATTGCGGGAGCGCAGCACGCCGATCTGCGGATCTTGGGCCGGCGTGTTGATCTCGCTCCAGGGCACGACGCCGGGGGGCTGCCACTTGACGTTGTCGCCGGTGCGAATCCACACCGGATTGGTCAAGGCATAGGGGGCAGGATTGCCGACGACCACGGCGCTGATGTCGGTGGTGGCGGCGATGCCCAGCGGACCGGCCAGCGCCCCGACGGCGTCCGAGACCAGAAGGAATGGCTCTTCGGTGCCGGTGATAACCGGGAACATCGGCTTGTCGCCGACCGCTTCCATCACCACCCAGGCATCGCGCGGCAGCGTCAGGGCTAGCTGACCGCTCACCGGGCCAGCCGGCGCGGCGGCGGTATCCGCGAGGTTGCGGCTGGGATCGACGGGGATCTTCTGCTGCAAGCGGCCGTTGACCCACAGGTGGATGCGACTGACCGAGACCCAGGGCGCGGCACTGAGCTTGTAGTTGACGGTGACCTTGCCGTCGCGGGCATAGAGCTCAGAGCCGATCGGCGAGCCTGGGTTCGACGGACTCTCGCCAGAGCTGCCGGGGGAAACGTTGAACGTCAGGAACGGACCATTCGACAGCGTCACCGCCCGCCGTACCTTGACGGCATCGACGAGCTTGCCGGCGGTGGCGGCCACCGGATCATCGCTGCCGAGCTGCAGATAGGTGCGCGGCCAGCCGGGCTCCTCACCCGTGCTGCCGTGGCTGTCGGAGGCGGCGATGGCGGTGTGGCGATAGCCCTGGTTCAGCATGTGGAACCAGTCATCGATGGCGCCAGGGAACACCGCTTCGACGTTATCAAGACCGCTGTCGCCCGGCGGTGCCGAGGGGGCGACATCGACGAGCACCTGACCCCGCACCAGGCCGGCGGTGATGCTGGCCGGCCGCAGGACCTTGCCGTTTAAGCTGCAGGGATCGATCTGCTTTTTGGGATCGAAGTCAGGCGGCAGCGGCTGATAGCAGGCGGCGGGCCAGTCGGCGGGAACACGGACGCTGTGTAGCTCGTGCCCGAGCTTGCCGTTGACGAGCTCTAGCGCGTCGCAGTCGTACGAGATCTGGTTCTGCCCGACCTGATCGAAAAAAGCCGGGCCGTTGGGTCCAGCCAAGCGCTTCGACGTTCCCTGCGCGACGGCGCCGCCGGTGATGCTCGATCGACCGTACTGGTTAAAGTAACCCTGCTGCGCATCGCGCGGATGGTTGCAGACGATGATGTTGCCGGAGCTGACGTCGCCGAGCTTGCGCAGATCGGTAAACAGATCGAGCGGCGGCCGGCCAAACCACTCGAAGGCGCCGTGCGTCACCGGCGCAATCTTGTAGTCGAGGGGATAGGTGTTGAAGTGGCCACTTTCGAGGGTGGTGAACTCCATGCCGACGAAGCTGGTCATCCACGGACGCAGATCCAGGTGATCGACCATCGGCCGCCAGTCCGAGACAAAGTTGTGGTCGGTCGAGATGGCGATCTCGACACCCTCGCCGGCGGCTGACCGCACACGCTCGGCCAGATCCATGTGCGAATCGACGGAATTTTCGCTGTGCACGTGGGCATCCATCGACAGCCAGCCGCCCGTATCGACGACGCGAGTGACCTGTCCCTGCACCGACGCGACGTTGCCTGGCGCGACGCGCACCGTGGTCGAGGTCAGGTCGTATTCCAAGCCGCGGCTGAAATAGACGGTGTACTCGCCGGGTCGCACCGCGATGGTGACGTGGCCATCGGCCGTGGTGTAGCCGGTGGCTTCGATGTACACGCGCTGACTCTCGACTCGATCCGGCAGCATGTCGCTGTAGCGATACGACTCACCGGCTTGGATATCGAAGACGCCACCCGATCGCCGCTGGGCATCGCTGAAGTCGCGGTCATAGCGACCGACCACCGTGACCTTGGCTGGCACGCCTCGTCCGGCCTGATCGACGACCAGCGCCTGCAGGTACGACGGCGACAGGATCGTGGGATCGAGCAGCGTCGTTTCGCCTTCTTTGATCTCGAAGGGCACAAACGGTCCCAGGCTGCGGCCTTCGCCCTGCACGCGATAGGCATAGCGGCCGGGCGGCAGGTTGCCGTGTACGAAGCCCGCGTCGTCGGGATAGTCCTGGGAATAGGGCCGGCACAGCGTCGTCTCGCCAGAGGCTCCGCAGCGCCGCAGACCGGCGTCCAGGTAGTCGTCATCCTGCGGGAAGGCAGCGGTGGTCAGCGCAAGCTGCTGATAGATCAGAAGCTGCGCATCGGCCTGCGGCTGACCGTTTTCGGTGGCGCGCAGGATGCCTTGATAGCGGCCCGTCTTCTGACCGCGTAGCTCGGCGATCTCATCGGTGATCGCGGCGACATCGCCGCCCCCGACGATGAAGTACTGCGTCATCTCGACAAAGCCGTGCGAAGGAATCGTCGTCTGGATCGAGTCCGAGAACACGCCGATAAACGAGATGGCAGTAAACGGCACCAGCAGCGAGGTCTTGTCGATCGGCGTGAACGTGTCTTTGAACTTGCCAGCGTTGCGATACAGGTCGGCGTTGAGCGACACGAAGTTGGTGTCACTCGGCGCCGCCGCCAAGCCGTAGCTGACACGATCGCCCTGGCGATAGCTGGCCGAGGCCAGAAACTCGGTGACCACGCCGGAAAACGCCGGCAGCGGCAGGGTGCGCCGGAACGCGCGATCGAGCGGATGCCGCAGGTCGTAGCCGGTGCCTGGCAGCCAGACGTTGTTCAGCCGACCGTACAAGAGCACGCTGCCCAGCGGCACGCGCACCGGGCTGAGATCGACGCCGCCGATCTGCGCCTGAAACGTCGGGTTGCCGAGCACGGCGCTGGGGATGCGCAGCGGTCGCGTCGTGTCGTTGATGATGCGCGCGTGAATCTCGACATGGCTCGCGCCCGGCTTCAGCACGTAGTCGACTTCGTAGCGCGCGTTCTCGTTGGTGATCTTGTTGAGCTCACTCGCGAAGGTGCCGAAGTCAAAGCTCAGCAAGAGGCCGAGCTTAAGTAGCTCGGACGATCCGTCGGCGGTCTGCAGCGTCGTCGGCAGGATGTAGTTCAGAAACAGACTGTTGAAGACCTTGAGCAGCATCAGGAATTCGCCGCCCCCGCCTGAGGCCCGCACCACCGCGACGCCGGCGTCGTAGTGGACGTGATTGGGCCCGTAGCTCTGGTCGTAGGGCTTGGCGCCGTCGCTGAGCACCTCGACCTTGTCGCAGGCCACGGCCTGGAAGAAGAACGAGGGGAACATCTCGGCAAAGATGTCGTGGCCGCCGCGGCGGTTGGATTCGTTGCGGCCCTGTTCGTCAAAGCGCCGCAGATCGGCGTCGATGATGCCGCCGCCATAGACGCCAAAGCCGCGCGAATAGCCGGCGTTCTGCACGACGACGCGGATGCGATCGTTGTCGAGCATGTAGTCGCCGACATCGCCGAGGGCCCGCGGGCCGCCGCCGATCAGCTGACCGCGATCGGTCACGCGATAGGCGCGCGGTCGGAACGAAGCCGCATCGTTCTGGCAAGTCGAGGCGCTTCCGCACAGCCCCAGGCAGAGCAGCGCCGTGCCAAGTCGTTTCAGCCAAGTGGTCATCGCCGTGCCCCCTTAGAAGACCAGCACGACGTCGACTTCGAAGCGGTCGTTGTTGAGGACGTTCGGCTCTTGCTCGCCGGTGAAGGTGTAGCCCAGCGAGCCGTGCAGCGGGAAGGTCCGCGTCGGACGCAAGAGCACCCCCAGCGTGTGATAGAGCAGCGTGTAGCTGGCATCAAAGCGCGCGTCCATCTCGGTCGGCGCGGCCGTGCCGATGTGCGCGCGCGGTGCGTAGCTTGAGATGCGATAGCCGGGCGTGATCTGCAGCGGCAGGCGCGGAATGGTGTAGCGCAGGTGTCCCCAGAAGCCCATACGCTCGAGATCCGGCACGCCGCTCAGCGTGTCGCGGCTGGTGCGCAGATACAGGAAGCCGCCCTGCAGCTCAAAGCCCAGCAGCGACAGCGCCAGATCGACGGCGACGCCGGCATCCGTCTCGCGCATCAGATCGGGCAGATTTCCGACGGTGCGCGGGTTCCACTGTGAAGCCAGACCGATGTTGATGACCGGCTTGCGAAAGTCATCGCTGATCGAAAACATCGGCCGCACCTGATCCTGCGGCAGCCCGCCCTGGCCCCAGTAGGCAAACTCAACACGGCCGAACAGCGCCGGGATGTTGTTGTCGTTGAGGAGCTGGTTCTGGCCGTTGCCATTGCCCGCGAACAGCGAGTAGCGAAACGACGTCCCGCGGCCGAGCGGAATGAAGCCGGAGTGCAGCGAGATGCCCAGGTTGCGATCCGAGCCCAGGCCGCGCGTCGTGAAGCCCTCCGTCGGCTGCACGCCTTCAACCGCGACGCTGCGCGACACAAACGGCAGCTCGGCATCCGAGCGCATGCTCTCCAGATCCCAGGGCGTGACCTGCTGACCGACGGTGACGCGCAGCTCGCGCAGCGGCGCCCAGGTGATGTAGGCATCGCGCAGGCGGGTCGTCATCTGGCCGCCGGGAAACGACTGGCTCAGCCGATCTTCGCTGGCCGCTTCGACCGACACACGGGCCGCCAGCCGCTGCTGCCACTGCACATCGGCCACCAAGCGAGCCTGCGGCAGCTGAAAGCCGTTGTTGCGACCGACCAAGCTGTAGTTCTGCGGCTCGCTGATCCAGCGATAGGAGGCATGGATGTAGCCCGACAGCGCCACCCGCCAGCCCGATAGGACCGGCCACAGCCCCCAGGCCGAGTTCTGCGCCACA
>DAORCZ010000003.1:31576-35398 GCA_035345735.1 Pseudomonadota bacterium
GATCGGGGCCAGGGCCAGGACTAGGGTCAGAGACCGCAGGAGCTGCCGGCACGATGATCGCCCCGGTCTGCTCCGTCGGGGGCGGTGTCCCCTGGGCTGCCGCCATCGCCGTCGACAGCGAGAGCGCACAGACCACAGCCGACGAGAGCCGCCGAGCCAGGGTGGGAGCAAGCGAGGCAGAGCGGGGGGCAGGAGCAACACGCGCAGCGGGCAGGAGCGGCATAGCGGCCTCAACAGACGGCAAGTGGTGGAGTGTGCGGCAACCGACTACAGACCGCTGGAAACAGAGAACACCCCGCCGGGCAAGTCAAGCGCTACCGCGTGCGGACTGAGACTGGATGACGAGAGGCGTCAGGGAGGTGAGAAGCGTCGGAAGTTTCAGAAGCGTCAGAAACGCCAGAGACGTCAGAAGCGATAGAGCGCAGCGATCTCCGTGCCCAGACCGTCTTCGATGCGCAGGCGAGCACAGCTGCCCCCGATGTGTAGCTGCGCTTTAGTGCCGAGGAGGCCCTGCAGATCGTCGTAGCGATAGGGAGCCGGCGCGAAATCCCAGACGTAGATGATGGGATAGGTGTTCTCGGCGGGATCGCTGCCGAAGGGGAACAGCACGCCGCGGGTGTTGCGGGTGGCGTCGTGGCGATAGTCCGACTCGTGACGGATCGAGACCTTGGGCTGCCCGGACTGCGCAAACAGGATGAGGTGCGTCGGGAACGAGAACTTCTTGTAGTCGGTGGTGACGCCGCCCGAGTAGGTGAGGAGGAGCTGTTCGTGAACCACCGGCGCGCCATACGGCCCGCAGGTGTCCGGGGTTGTGCCGGTGCAGCGTCGGGTGCGGCGCATCAGCGTGGCATCGGCGAGCTTGATGTGGGGCGCCATGGCGATGCGAGCGAGCGCTTCGGTGGGGCTCATCGCCGGACCCATGCAGCTTGCGGGATCGAAGGGGTCGCTGCTGGCCACGCTGAGATCGGTTGCCAGATCGCCAGGTGCCTCGGCCGCGTCACGCCCAACGGCCATATCCTGTGCCCCGCTGCCCAAGTCACGCTCGCGCGGATCGTCGCTGACCGCCGCGTCGGGTTCGTCGTTGCCGCCGCGGTGGCCGCCCGCGCTCTGACAAGCGCTGACCAGCAGCAAGCCGGCAAGCAGCCACCCCAAAGACCCCGCGCGGTGACTGCTGGGGCACGTGGGGAGATGTAGTTCGCGCTTCTCTTCCGTCGCCGCCTTCATGATCGGCGCACGATAGCGCGGCCCCGGCAGCGGCGGGTAGGAGAGAATTTTTTGCGCCGGCTACGGCCCGAACCAGCCCACCGCAGCGGCCCCCATGGATGCGGCTTGACTTAAGAGCGCGTACCGACGGCAATATATGCTGCCATGGCTCGGTTCAGACTGATCGATCGCGTCCGTTACCGCATGGATGCCACGCTGTCGCGCGGCCCCAGCGCCCTCATCATCTGGCTGTTTGTGCTCGGCGGGCTCTTGGCGCTGCTCAGCGCGACGGTGATCACGCTGTCTCACTCGGCGCCGCCCGGCCCGGGAGGGGTGCGACCGGGCTTTGCGCTGCTGACCTGGCAGGGCTGGCAGCGCACGCTGAATCTGACGGTCGGCATGGGGCCGCTGTTCTACGTGGTCGGCACCTTTATCCCGACGCTGGGCAGCCTGTTTATCGGCGGTATCTTCATCGGTCTTCTGACCGGCGGCATCCAGAACCGCATCCGCAACCTGCGCAAGGGACGCTCGCTCGTCGTCGAGCAGGGCCACACCGTCATCCTCGGCTGGTCGCAGCACATCTTTCAGCTGGTCACTGAGCTAGTCGAAGCCAACCGCAACAAAGAAGACGCCTGCATCGCCGTCCTCGCCGAAAAAGACAAGATCGAGATGGAGGATCTGATCCGCGAGAAGGTCAAAAACCTCGGCCACACGCGCATCGTCTGCCGCACCGGCAGCCCCATCGATCTCACCGACCTGGCCCTCATCAACCCCGACGACGCACGCGTCATCGTGATCCTCGCGCCCGACACCAAAGACCCCGACCCGCAGGTCATAAAGACGCTCTTGGCGCTGACCCGCGAGCAGGAGCAGGCCCACGTCACGCGCCGCTGTCCCATCGTCGCGGAGATTCGCACGCCACGAAACAAGCAGGTGGCAGAGCTCATCGGCAAAAACCACGCGCGCGTGCTGCAAGTGGACGACATGATCGCCCGCATCACCGTGCAGACCTGTCGCCAGATCGGCCTGTCGGCGGTGTATGCCGAGCTCTTGGGCTTCGACGGCGATGAGATGTATCTGACGAAAGAGCCGCAGCTCGTCGGAAAGTCGTTCGGCGAGGCGCTGCTGGCTTATGAAGACTCATCGCTGGTGGGCCTGCAGCGGGATGGCAAGTCGCTGTTCAATCCGGCGATGAATACCGAGATCACGGCAGAGGATCAGCTGATCGCCATCTCCGCCGACGACGACACCATCCATCTATCGCCCCAGTTTGCGAGCGGATCGCCCGTCGAGCTCGACGAGTCGGCGCAGTGCCCCGCACAGCCCGAAGAACAGACGCCCGAGCGCACGCTAATCCTGGGCTGGAACCGCAAGGCGCCGCTCATCATTCGCGAGCTGGATCAGTACATGCTGGCCGGATCGGTGCTGACTGTCGTCGCCGAGCAGCCGGATATCGGCAACCAGATCGAAAAGCAGCGGCCCAAGCTCAGCCACCTGAGCATCAGCTTTCGACCGGCCGATACCACCGATCGCACCGCGCTGGAGAGCCTGGAAGCGCACACCTATCACCACGTGATCGTCCTCGGTAACAACGAAAAGCTCAGCGCCCAAGAAGCGGATGCGGCGACGCTGATCACCCTGCTGCATCTGCGCGACATCGGCGAGCAGCACGGCAACCCCTTTACCCTGGTCAGCGAGATGTTCGATACCCGCAACCGCGAGCTTGCCGAGGTGGCCCGCGCCGATGACGTCATCGTCGGTGACAAGCTGGTGAGCCAGCTTTTGGCGCAGATGGCAGAGTCGCCGGATCTGCTGCTCGATGATCTGTTCAATGCTGATGGCTCGGAGCTGTACCTCAAGCCCATCGATCACTACGTGCGTCCCGGCGTACCGGTGAACTTCTATACCGTGGTCGAAGCGGCGCGAAGGCGAGGCGAAGTGGCGATCGGCTACCGCCTGCTGGCCGAAGACGAACAGCGCGTCACCCAGGGCGTGCGCATCAACCCCAAGAAGTCGACCAAGGTGACCTTCAGCGCACAGGACAAGGTCGTGCTGCTGGCCCAGCTGTAAGTACCGCGCCGCCGCGTTTTTCGGCGTTCTTCCCATAGACCCCGATGTCGAGTTCGGGGACCATGGCGCGGCCATGACGTTCCCTGTCTTTTCTCGCTGGGCCCGCCGCCTAGCAAAGCGCCGGCGCAGCGACTCTGTGGGGCGCGGCCCGACGCCCGGCGGGTGCCCCCTCTTCCGCCTGTATCTTGCGTGTTGGCTCACCCTCTTGGCTTCGGCCGGCAACGTCCGGGCCGAGGGAGGGCTGCCTGGCGCCGAGATTCCGAGCCTCTCGTTTGATGACGTAGTGACGACCGCGCTATCGCGCCATCTCAGCTTGGAGGCGGCGCGATTAGAGATCGACCGCGCGCAGGCCCTGCTGCAGCAAGCGCGGGCCAGCGCGTTGCCCACGCTGACCCTGGGGTTCAACTACACCCGACTCGATAACGATCGCGTGCTGGGGTCAGGCGATATGCAGCGACTGGTGGCAGGCGCCAATCAGACCGCGGGCAACCTCACCTTGGCGGTGCCGATCCTTGCACCGGCGCGCTGGGCCGGCTGGCTGCATGCCCG
>DAORCZ010000004.1:0-35173 GCA_035345735.1 Pseudomonadota bacterium
GGAACGGATTGTGTCGGAAGTGAATGGCTGATGTCTGCACCGAGCCAGTTATCTTTGTGGCGCAGCTCGGGGCTGTCATGGACTCAAGGGTGCTTCGTCCTCGGTTCGAAGAGCTTCTTCAAGTCGCCGAAGTAGTCGTTGTCGGTCTTGAAGCGCCAGGTGAGGTAGGTCATCTTCATTCGCGCTCTCGCAATCGAGGAGTTTGAAGGAGAAACCCAAGGCGTGGCTTTCGAGCAACCTCCCCCACCATCTCTGCCCGAACGACTCCAGATAGGCGTTCTGTCGCCCTTGCCTCAGTACCGGTGGATGGTCGTCTCGATCTCCTCGATCTCACGCGCGCCGACGATTGGGAGTATCTCGCTGAGCACCTTGTTCCGGGCAGCCGCGATGCGCTCATCGTGCTCTGCGTCCTCTGTGGCGACCTTGAGCACGGCGTCGAGTATACCCATGTAGCGCTCGTAGAACCGCAGCTCTGCCTTGTCACCGATGGTCGCACCGAGCCAGTCAACCCTATCGTTCCGCTCGGTGCTGTAATGGATCCAGGAGCACTTGGTGGCCGGTGCGAGCAGCTTCTTCAAGTCACCGAAGTAGTCGTTGTCGGTCTTGAAGCGCCAGGTCAGGTAGGTCGTCTGCATTCGTGGTCTCGCAATCCAGGAGCTGAGGCCTTCTGCGTGAGGCGGTGGCCATCTAGTGCCGATCAGGCCCGGTGTACATGGTCGGTGGCGTCGTGAACGGATCGTTGCCGATGTTCAGTTTGAAATCGAATAGGCCGTCTTTGTTTTCTGGTCTTGTCAGTATCTCGGGGTCGTAAGCACGCTGGTCCCAGTCTTTGCCGTACCGGTAGAGGTCGCGCCCCAGGTCGGTATTGGAGAACCCGGGCTTTCCGTCGGGTGAGCCTGTCTTGAAGATACCGTAGTCAGCGTTAATCGGGTTGTCGACCTGCATCGCTCCGACCTTGGCTTGGTCGCTAAACACCGCCAGATCGGTGTCGGACTCAGGCGTCCATGCGCCGCGTTTGAACCACTGCTCATCGCTGCCTCCAAGACCATAGTGCCGTAGGAGCTTCATCGGGTTGTTCTTCCAGCCCGTGGTACCGGAGCCGACCTGGACGACCTGCATGTCGCTGATGCCGTTGCGGTCGGCGATGGTAGCGATTCCCTCCTGGAACTCGCGCATTTGCTGGGTTGATCCCGTGAGATCGTTGACGTCGCCGCTCTTTCCTTTGTAGGTCAGCGGCACCCGCTCACCCTCCGCGTTCCCTTCGACCGCGAGCTTCAGCCGCTCGGCGGAGACCCCGGACGGATGCTCGGCTTCGCCGCTCTGGACACGCTGGTAGTTCGACTCGTTGAGCTTGCGCAGGTGGTTGTGGGCGGCCTGGATGATCTCGTCCGTCGTAGAGCCCGATGTCAGACCAGCGGCCTTCCCCGCTTCGCTATTCACGAAAGTATCCATGCCGTTGAACTGGAGCTGGTGATTGTCGTGTTCCTCTGGGCTGATCTTGCCCGCCGCAAAGAGCTCGGCTTCCCGCTCGCGGCTTAGATGACCTTCCTTGGGCAGAGCATCGAGCTTTTCCTTCGCCCACTTGACGGCCTGTTCGACCTCCATGGGGGAAGGCGGCAGCTTCTTCGGCCCCTCCGGGTTGGTGACGTCCGCTGCGGTCAAGACAGCGGTCGTCTTGTCGTCGTGGGTCTTGCCGCCCAGAGTCGGCTTGGAGGCGTTGTCCTTCGCCGCCGCGTGTTCAAGCGGTTGGTTTGGGTCTTCAGACCGCCGCCGACCGTACTCCTCTTCCCAGGACCGGAGGGTCTCGTGGTCCTCGCGGGTCTTCGCAAACGGCTTCAGTTCATCGACGGCCTTGAGCTGCTCAGCGTTCTTGGCCAGTTCTTCATGGATTCTGGCGGCGGCATCAGCGGGTAGTTTTTCGCCGAGCTGCGCCGCCTTTTCCTTCGGTAGCGCTGGTGCCATCTTCGCCGCTTCTTCCGGCGGCAGAGCCTGGGTGATGCCCGCGGCGTGATCTGGCGGGAGCCCCTCGAGCACCTTGGCCGCCGCTTTGGCATCCGGGTGCAGACTGTCCCCCGACTTGGTTGCGGTCTGGCTGGCTGGCGGATCGATTCCTTCGCTGCCGGGAGGCTTGGTCGGGGCTTCCGATTGGGTCGGAGCCGGGGACTCGTTGGCTGGCTTGTTCGGCGCCGTTTCGTCTACCGGTGGCGACGATTCCGCGAGGGTCTTCGCCGCGGCATCGGCCTTGGACTTCAGATGCTGCTCATGCAGGGATCCTTGATAGCCCGCTGCCGCCCCCTGCGCCGTGCCACCGGCAACGGAGCTTACCCACTTGTTCAGAAGCTGGCCCGAGTCCCCGTGATACATCTCGGGGTTCACCACGTTGCCCGCGATAGCGCCGGCACCGCCCGATACTCCGCCTTTCCACGCGCTGAAGCCAGCGCCTCCCTGCCCCATGGCGTGGTTGACGTAGCCAGATGCCAGACCAGACGCTGTGCCAGTCAGCAGGCCCATGCCGCCCGCCTTGGCCAGCGTGCCCAGCGGATTCGCTCCCTTCCACGTATTCGGATCAAGCGACGCGCTAGTCACGTTGTTGATGGCATTCCCCGCTGCCCCCGACACGCCTGCCACAATCAACTGCTGCCCCAGCTCGGAGCTGGTCACGCCCTTCGCCAAGTTCGAAAGCGAGCCTCCGGCTGCCCCCATCGCGCCCAACGCACCACCGGTCGCCGCGCTCACGCCGGTCATGACGAGATCGTTTCGCAGATCCTCGTTTGAATAGCCCGCGCCTTGGATCGCGATCTTCGTCGCGATCGACGCCCCGCCACCCACCACTGCCGAGGCCAATGCCACCGCCGCCGGAGCCGCCGTACCCCCTGAGGCCACGGTCACGATGACGCCCGCCGTCACTGCGGCTGCTGTCGCTGCCGTGTTGGCCACCGCATCCTTGCTCTCCTGGTACGTCTTGGTGTCCATGTTCTGGTAGCCGGTCAGCTCTTCCAGGCGCTTCTCATCCTCTTTTGTCAGCTTTCCCGCCTGCGCCTTGTCCGCTAGCTCCTTGACGCGCGCATGCTGCGAATCGAGCAGCTTGCCCTTGTCGCTGAACAGATCCATGAAGCCGCGCGAGAACGCACTCGATCCCGAGCCGCGCTCGAACTGATAGGACTCTTCGGCACGGGCTAATCGCTCTTCCGGAGTCTTCGGCTCGCCTTTCATGAGCTGGCCGATCTCAAACCCCGCGCGACCGCTCGTGTTCTCCTGCAGCTCTTTGCGTAGGTCGATCTGATAGTCCTTCTGGTACTGCGCGACTAGCGTCTTGACCTGCTCCGCGTCCTTGCCTTCCAGCGTCTTTTTGATCAGCTCCTTGTCGGTCGACAGCCAGCTCCCGTGCATCGCGTACTTCATCGCGAAGGTGTCATCGAGCTTCCCCTTGTCCTTCAGCATCTGGGCCTTGTCTTGGTCCAGGCCGGAGAAGTTCTCGTGAATCATCGCGTCGAGGTTCTGTCCCTTGGGCCCCTGTCCGTACTCCTTGTTGTAGGCCTCGATGATCTTCTTGTGCAGCTCGGGGTCGTTCTTGTCCGACTTCTCAAGCTCCTTGTAGATGGCTTCCTTGTCTGTGAAGAGCCAGCCTTCTGTCGCAAGCTTCATCTTCGCAGCCGACGCTTTGTACTTGTCGCCATCCATGAGCGCGGTAGCGACCGTCTTCTCGGTACCGCTGAAGTTCTTGTCGAGGGTCTGGGTCAGGGTCTCGGACTTGCCCGTCGAGTTCTTGGTCTGCTCGGCGTAGGCCGCGGCCAGCTTTTCGCGATCCTCTTTGCTTCCTGCGGATTCCAGCGCCTTGTTAACAGTGTCCTTGTCCTGACCAATGCCCATTCCCAAAAAGCCGCCGCCACCAAACAGACCCCCGTGCATCGCTTCGTCGATCTTGACGGCGTTTTCCTTCGCCTTGTCCCCAGCGAGCTGCGCTTCAACCAGCTGCTTGTCACGTCCATCAAGCGTCGCCAAGACTTCGGGACCAGCCTGTTTGGCGACCTCGGCCCGCTTGGCTGGATCGGTGATTCCGGCGAGGATCTTGCCGACCTGCTCCTTGTCACAGTTGCCGAAGAAAGTTCCGCTCTTGGCTTGACGCAGAGCCTGCACCGCGGCGTCCACTTCATTGCCAGCCAGCGACGCCTTCGCCTCTTTGAGTTGCTCCTTCCCCAGGTTCTTGCCGATGTCTGCATCCAGGTTGTGACCGGGAAAGTGATCGGCGTAGGACTTGCGGATCTCGGCGATCTCCTCCGCGCTCTTGCCCCGTAGCTGATCAAGCACCTTGGCCTGATCGCCACCCGAGACCCACCAGCCGTCCATCGATTTGAAGATGTTGTTGGCGGTCTCCGCCATCGCTTTCTTGTCGACCGGCTTGGCGGCGGCCGCAGGACTTGGTGTGGGCGCTGCGGCTCCGCCTGCAGTCCCTGCTGGAGTCGAGGGCTGGCCAGGCGGTGGGGCGTGCGCGGGCGTTGTCGTCGGAGCGGGTGCCGGAGTCGTTGCCTGACCAGGCGCTGAAGTCGGCTGTGATTTCTGCGCGGCGTTGTCGCTGCCGCCAAACATCGAATGAAATGCAGTGCCGATCGACTCAAACATCGTTGCGCCCCCCCGGGCTCACAGGTTGTGCAGGTTCCTAATGAGTTATCGGCACCTAGAAACAAAGGTTTGGTGCGCGCCTATGTGGCTTCGCTTACTCAGTAAAATGAAGCATCGGCGGTGGCGGTGGTGTCGTCGGCAACACCCGCCAGGGCTTGGGGAACCACGCCCAGCGTGTGCCGAGCAAGACCAGTCCATCAAAGGCTACGCCGGCGTCTCGCGAAAGCGCAATGAACTCCCAGCAGACCCAAATCTGTCCGGGCTGTAGCTGCGGCCCAATGCTGATGTACCCACCCGGAAAGTGCTGCGCACGCTCATTTCTCTCTAAGAAGTCCTCGCTCCGCGCTACCGCTATTTGCAGTCGCACTTGATCGTCCCGCACGGGCCATGCAGGCAGATTTTCCCAGAGCACGCTGTAGCCAGCCCGCGCGGCTTCAGCGCATTTGGGAAGGAAGACGCGAGCATAATCGTCGGGCTCGGGGCGAAGTGCCCGCACCATGTCCATGCGCGTCGCCGCTAGCGCCGGGTCGAGAAAACGTGAAAGCAGAACCTGCGCTTCCTGCTGACAGGTGTCGAGAGATTGCCCTCTCATGGATGTCATTTCCTCATCAAGAATTCGAAGACGGAAGGGTGTTCGCCAGCGCGTCTAGGTGCGCCGCAACGTTCTTGCGCGAGGGGGCCCCCTTCCAGATGATGACGAAGCCGCCGGCGGCACCTACGACCGCGCAGACCACGTCCTCGCGACCGCGCGCGGCGCGCTCTTCCCAGGGCTTGCGCCAAGTCTCATCTAGCTTCGCGGAGGGCGGCAGATAAACGCCTACATAGATGGTCGGCGTCTGCACCGGCACATTGCGGATAAGCACCGTCTCCGTCCGACGAAACAGCAGCAGCGAAAAGGGCATCCCCGGCCGCAGCGAACCCGCGAACGCCGCATACGCGGAAAAGCCCATATGGGGCTCCTGGCTGGCAAACACCGTTGCCAGCGCAGCCTTCTTTGCAACAAAACCGCGCTCGGCGATGAGCTCGTCAAACCCACCCATGATGTCGCGCGATCGGCGCCAGAGATAGAGCGGCGTCGCAACGGTCACCGCGAGAGCGATCCACATGACTGCCTGCATCTTGTGCATCGACTATCAAGGTACACCAACGACGGCGGTTGCTGCGAAGAAGCCGCGGTAGACATGGTACGGTGGGAGACACTCGAGGAGGATGTTCGATGACCGCCCAGGCGCGCGCCATCTCGATGCGAGATGCCTACTTCCTGACGTACTTGGCTGCGTGCGTCGGACCACCCCTTGTCGTTCGTGGGCTTCTTGGGCTGCTGTCCGCAAGGCCTGGTCAAGACGCGCTGTCGCACGCTCTGGAATTTGCAGCCAAGACGCTCCCCCTTTATGACCAGAAAGCGCAGGGCACCTATCGCCTGCTGTTCGAAACGACAGCGGAGTACGGGCTCGTCATTCCAACAGAGCCGACGACCGCGATCGCCTATGAGTCCTTCCTGCAGATCACACGTTCCGTCATTTCGCGGGCCGTTTCGGCATCACAAAACTCCGCCGTGAGCGCTGCCTATGATGCGGGCACAGCAAGCGGCGACCTGCACCTATCGCTGTATGTCGGGCGTACCTTGTTCTATCTGCGCCCCAGCGCACCCGAGCAAGCGTTGTTGGCCACGGCGGCTGGCAACGTCGCGCGTACGCTGTTTGCCGCCCAGAAGCGGCTCGCTGAAGCGCTACGTCATTCGGCCTGGCCAGCCGTAGTAGTCGAGCTCGGGAAGAAGATGGAGGCGCTCTTTACCTTGCCTCCAGATGCCGCGCACGTACAGCACGCTGAGACGCACGCTGAGTACTCCATTTGGGAAAGGAAGGTCGTATCGCTCCTCGACGAGCTCGGCGCGACCATCGCAAGAGTTTGAGCGCAGTCGTCTGCTCGGCTGTCACGTCACCGACAACAGCAGCCGGGCCGGCGACCGCTAACTAGTCCGCAGCCTCAGATCAGTTCTTTGATGTGCCAGGAGGTATGTCTTTGGAGTGAGTGCGCAGAGCCTTGCGTAGCTCTGCTCGTAGATGGCTGGGAAGGCGATCCAGAGCGCGGGCGAGTTCAGCAGGGTCTGCGCTCGATAGGTCTAGTTCGGCGGGCTCCGAGACTGACCTGACCAGCGCCTCTTCCACCAGCCTACTCCTCACCCTCTCAACCGTCCCCGGTGCTGCATAGTGCTTCGCCGTGATCTGAAAACTCCCATGCCCCAGCGCCGCCGCCACCGCGCTGGATGTCGCGCCCGCCTCAAGCGCCAGCGTCGAGTGTAATCCGCGCAGGCTGTGCGTCGAGATCCGCGGGACGCCGGCTTCCTGGCACAGCTTCTGAATGCGCGTCCACAGCCAGGCATCGGTCAGCGGCTTGTCGGGGTGAATGGGGCTCTGACCAAATAGGAATTCATCGGGCGACTTGCCCTCGGCGCAGCGCAAGAGCAGCGGGCGCAGGACATCGGGGACGTTCAGGCGACGGCGCGCGTTGTCGGTCTTGCCACGCGTGATCCACAGCACGCGGCCGGCATCGTCGAGATCACGCACGATGCGGCACAGCACCTCGCTGGCGCGCATGCCCAGCATCAGTGCCATCAGCGCGCAGGTCGCGGCGCGGTCGCCGGTTTGTGCACGCTCCACGGCGAGGGCGACGAAGCGGCGGGCTTCATCGATGCGAAGCTGAGCCTTGCCGACCTTGGGCTTGCCGACCGGCTTGATCGCGGCGAACGGATTCTGCGCCGCATATCCCTTTTCGACAGCCCAGGCGTAGAAACGTTTGCACTGAGCGAGCACGGTGCGATGAGACGCGGCGGCGACCGGCTTGCCTTTTCCGTCGAGGATGCGGCGCGTCTTAGCTTCATACTGTGCAGCAGCCCGGGCCGACGTGATTGCGCCGAGCGAGGTGTCCTCGCCGAGAAATCGCTCGATCGCGCGCGTGATGTTGCGCGCGGTGACCGCTCCGCGCACGCGCAGCAGATAGTCCTGATACTCCGCGAGTGCGTCCGACATCGATCGGGCACCACGCGCGATCAGCGTCTGTTCGAGATCCGCGCGCAGCTTTTCCGCGGCGGCGATTGTCGGCACCACCATCGACTTGCGCGCCATGCCATCGACCACCACCATGCGGTAGCCGTTACGCGCCCTGTACGGACCATAGACACGCGGAGAGGCCATCATCTGATCATCGCTCAGCTTTTTTGCGCTGAGAACCTCAATCGCAGCGAGGGCACGACGTGACCGCCGTGGGGATGTGTGCCCTTTGCGCCGAGCCAGCGCCGCCAGCGTGTCGTGTGATGTGGGGCGATTCATCGGCGACCTCCGCTTTCATCTAGACAGTCGTTTCTGAGCACCGCGTCCAGGCGCGCTGTCCGCAGCAACAGCACACCTGCCGCGCATAGCGACACCGCGGCCAGCACGGCGAAGAACAGGCCATGCGGCCAGCGCGACCACAGCAGGCCGAGCAGCCCCGCGGCGACATTGCCAACGGCGCCCGCTGCGAACCACAGGCCAATCGCTTGTCCGCTGCGACCCGCAGGGGCGAGGCGCGTGATTAGCGACATGCTTAGCGGACCCAGAAAGATCTCCGCGATCGACAGCAGGATGTAGCAGCCTAGTAGCCAACCAGGATGTACGCGTGCTCCGTCGCCAAATCGAAGCGAAACTGCCGCCAGCAACGCGAACGCAGCGGATGTGAAGACGTAGCCCCAGACCATCTTCAGCGGCGTCGATGGCTCGGCATCGTGCTCACGCAACCACGTCGCGAGCAGGCCCCACGCAGGCAGCAGCGCGATCACCAGCAGACCATGCAGCGACGCAAAGTCCGTTGGGCCAATACGAATTGAATGACCATTCAGCGTGATCGATCGCGCCGTGTTCGATTCAGCGAACAGCGCCAGCGATCCACCTGGCTGCATCGCGGTCAGCCAGAACACGACGGCGAGCGCGGAGAGCAGCCACACTGCGCGCCATCGATCACGCGTGTTTGTATCGGGATGACCTTCCCGATGCATTGGCAGTGGCTGCGGCTCGGCCTGCGGCAAGCGACTCGCCAGCGATGCCAGCAAGAGCGCGCCGAGCAGCAGGACAATCGTGGCTAACGTGAACAGGCGCGGCCAGTACGCACCGGCCCACGTGCGCTCTGCACACAGCGGCCCGACAATGCCCGCGACATTGATCGCGAGGTACTGAATCAGGAAGCTGCGATCGCGTCCCGCATCAGTCGATGAAGTGGCGCCGATCAGCGTGGTCATGCTCGGACGGAACAGGCTGTGACCAGCGACCACGATCGCGAGCGCAGGCCACAGTAGCAGCGCCACATCCGACGCCAGTAGCGCATGCCCTAGCGTCAGCAGCGCGACACCCAGCAGTAGCCCGGTCGTCGGGCCGAGCCTGTGATCAGTCAGCATGCCGCCGGGCAGGCCCCCGACGTAGGACAGCGCGTTGAACAAGCCGAGGACCAGCAGCGCCGTTGGCTCAGTCAGACCGTGGCGACGATGCAGATACAAAACAAACAGCGGCAGGATCGCGGTGAACGCGAACCGCTCGCAGCCCTGCACGACGCAGAGCCAGACCAAGGCAGGGGTTGCTCGACCAGACGTGCTTTGCATACACTTCTCCCGTTTGCGGCGGGCGCTGGTTTCCAGGCCGTGGCCCGTCGCAGGCAAGGGAGCGGGCGCAGGCTCCACCCTGCGTCCGCTCCTGTTTCATCCCGGCCGCTCAGCCAGAGCGCAAGACAGCCGTACCAGAGTCTCTAGACCTGGTGGCGCAGACGTGGCAGGGTGTGCGATGCGTTTGTTAGCAGCCGAGAAGCATTAGCGAACAACCTCAAACTATGATCGCAAATGTTTGCAGTCAACAATCATCTGCAAACATTTCTCGCATGCCATGCCGAAAACTGCCGCCATCGGGGTCCGTGTCGATCCCAAGATCAAAGAAGCCGCCGAACGCGCCGCCGCCGAGGACCACCGCTCGGTAGCGTCCCTTTTGGAAAAACTGCTGACGGAGTATCTGACGGAGAAGGGCTATCTAGGCACAGGCCGCAGCAGTGGCGGCAAGGATGCCCGCCGCTAGCCGGGTCATGCTGTCAACGCGTCAGCGTACCTGACGCTTCGGTGACTTGTTGATGCCTGGTCGACGGTGTGCTCGCAGACCAGCGGAGCTTGGCCAGACGGATCCATGATCTGTCATGATGCCTTTTGACGGATCCTAAAGACGGATCGCAGGGGGGGGCAGTTCATGTCAGAGCAGGGGCACACCGACAAGCGGTGCGCGCAGTGCGCAGGACCCATCCAGGCGAAGGGTCGTCGAGACCGCAAGTACTGTTCGCCAACGTGCCGGACTGCGGCTTGGTCTGCCCGTGCAGGCAAAAGGCCGCTGGCGGCACATTCGTCCGCGTCTGGCGCCGAGCCGCGACAGGCCAGCGGTCTCGCAAACGGCAGCGCCGGGTTGAATGATCTGTCGGTGCAGGCGATTGCTCAGGCCGTGGTGGCGGCCATCGCCGAGTTATCAGGGCGGCAGCAACCGTCCCTTGCAATGGCCGATGTTGCCGCCGTGTTGGATGGGATGCCTCCAAATGGTTCATCCACATCCCCGGTGCAGGAACAGATGCAGGCCATGAAGCGGCTGCAGGAGGAGGTCATGCACCTGCGTGATGAGTTGGCTCAGATGCGACAAGAGCAAGAGGAGTGCTGGTCGCAATGCAAAGCAGCGCTGGAAGTGGAGAGCATGGCGGGAAGGCACGCCGCACATCAGAGGCAACAACTGGCTAAAGACGTGACCACCTTGGGCGAAACCCTGACCAAGCTCCGCGCGGTCGCCGAACGGACTCGGAACGACGTTTTTGACCTCAGAGACTGGCTCTACGAAACACGGCGAGAACAGCCAAGTCTGGACGATGTAGTCGCGGGCCTACCGCCTTCGCAGCAGCAGTTTCTCAAGCGCGTGCTGTCGGAACAAAGCCAGACGGTTCAGGCTGATGTCGGTCGGTTAGGCGACCCGCTGCTTTTTCTGATGCGAAAGAAGGTCATCTTCCAACACGAGCTCGCACTACTGCGCCGCACCAGCTATTTGCAGGGCTCGGCAAGGCGTCTACCTGATGACCGACCGGAGACGCTTGAGCAGTCGATCCAATACGCCGCGCAAGAGGCTCGCGAACTGTTCATGGAAAAACAGCGGCAATTCAAGTCGGGCAAAGCCAGATGGCTCCCAGATAGGAGCCGCCTCGATGAGGAGAGCGAACTCCTGCTGCGCCGGGAACAAGAGGCCGTGATTGAAAAAATCGAAGATGAGCTCGCGACCGCGCGCCGCAGGAAGGAAGAGGAGGAACATGAGGGCAGACGGCGCTAGGTTCGGCAGGGCATGTGAGGGCATTGAAAGACGGAGCGAGTAGCAAGTCCAGGACATGCGTCGGCGGCAGTTCGACGCCGGGAATCGAAATCATTGAGAGACGACTTCGTCCACGACTTCGCCTCGTTGACCGACAAGGGGAAATCGCGTGCAAACGGGAGGCCTCACGATGCGACGCCGTTGGCGCACCATTGGCAGTCACTGCCCCGGAAAGGACAGCAGTCCGGCGTTAGAGACGCAGCCGCCGCCCGCCCAGCAAGCAGGGTGCGAACGCTGCGATCCTCGCCCCCGGCTACTTCACCCTCTTTGTCCCCGGTGAGCGCTTCCCAGGCAGGACCAGGACAGCGCGATCAAAATCGCTCGGCGCAGCGGCTGCTCCTTCGAGCCGTTTCTGGTGGAATTTGTCGTACTCATGCTCGGCAAATTCCTTGGCCATGTCGTGCGAGATGCGGCCCGCGTGCTGCAGGATCTCACGGCTGTTCAGCGTCAAGAAGGCATGCAGCTTGGCGATCCAGTCGCGCATGTACATGGGAATGCGGCGCATCGCCTGGCCCTCGGCGAACAGAAGGTACTGCTCGACCAGATTGTTCAGCGCAGCCAATTCGTCCTCGGACAGATAGTTCTTCGCGATGCTGACGTCGCCCTTGCGGACCTTGGGACCGCGCCAGTTGGTCAGGCCCATGTTGGGCTGCTCGGCGTTGGCGCGCTCGCGGATGATCTCGGCGGCGGTGTGGCCGGTGATGGCCCAGTGCAGCTTGTTCTGAACTGTCTGAAAGAACTGAATGCTGACGTCCTGTGTCGGGTCGTAATCGAGGCTGGTCGCGTAGATGTCGGTGATTTTCTGATAGAAGCGCCGCTCCGACGTGCGGATGTCTTGAATCCGCCGCAGCAGCTCTTCGAAGTAGTCGAATGGCTGGTCGGGATTCTTCAGCCGCTCGTCGTCCATGACGAAGCCTTTGACGATGAACTCGCGCAGCTTCTGGGTCGCCCAGATGCGAAAGCGCGTCGCCGTATGACTGGTCACGCGGTAACCAACCGAGATGATCGCATCCAGGCTGTAGAAGCTAGTTCGGTACTTCTTCCCGTCGCTGGCAGTAGTAAAGAAGATCTTTACTACTGCCTCTTCGGACAGCTCGCCTTCGGTAAAGATGTTCTTCAGGTGCTGGCTGATGTTCTGCTTGCTGGTCTGAAACAGCTCAGCCATGTGCTGCTGCGTCAGCCACACCGTCTCGCCCTGCAGCCGCACGTCCAGCTTCAGCTTCCCGTCCTCAGCCTGATAGACCAGAAACTGCCCCAGCTCAGGCGGGGCAAGCGCGGGCTCGATGTCGTCGTGGGTCACGGGAGGGTCCTCGCAGGCGGCGTCGTAAACAGCGATCGGCAGCCACGCTCAACAAGGCTGCTCATCGCAGAGCGCGATCTATAGCGCGGTTCCCTGACGCCCGGCAGTTGAATCCAGCCACTCGACTCGTGCGCGCTGACGGGCCATCGAGCGAGGCTGGCCTAGCCAACGACCCGCCAATCCCAAACGCAACTGATCAGCGGAGAGCGCTCGCAACCATGGCCAGCGTCCCGAATACGGCTATGAAGACCAAGGTCCTGATCAGGCCAACGCCCGAGGAGACAGTCGAATTACTTGGCTCACGATGTTGGCGATCGAACTGCCAGCGTGAGTTCCAATAGAACAGTGTTGCTGACGTCTAACTTGCCAGCCAGTCAGTGGGCACGAGGGCTTTCCCGTCCCGCCATACATCGACCAAGTGGGCATCGACATGAGCCCATACATCCTTGCTCGCATGGTCCAGCACTAGGATCTGTAGGCCCTTGCTCGCCTTAGCAGCTGCACCGAGTGTGACGAATATCTTGCGAACCGCTGCAATGTCTTCATCGCCGAGGATCGGGTCGTCTCCCTCCTTGGCCTCTTTGGCGAGTGTTCGTGGGAAGTAGACTTGGCTCGGTTGGTCGAGAACGAGCAAGCTCGGTACCGAGCTGGTCTTGAGGCTGAGGAATAGATCGTGGAGGCCAAGCATTGCAGCGATGTGGTACGAGAGCCAGTTCGCGCCGCTGCCGATTTCCCAGAGAAAGTCGGGTCGCCCAGACCTTCCCGTCACACGGATCGTCAGATCGTCGATGTTCAACTCGGCAGGGTCGTTCGGACGCTCCGAGTCGAGGCCGGGAAGGAGCCTCGCCATAGTCGCAGTCACGCGGGCGAGCGCCGCTTTCTGTCGCTCTCGCGCTGCTCCATCCGAGATACCTGCGCGGAGCTGGTCGAGCCGAACCTTCAGATCTGCCACTTCCGCTGCAAGCGCTGGATCTCCATCGGGTGTTTTCAACACGATTAGTGCCTGCTCTATGCGACCGAGGAAGCGATCGACGGCAGTTCGTCGCCACCGTTCCCTCTGAATGCGTGTTGAGCGGGCTTCGATGGCCTGCTTTCGCGAACGCACCCCCTTCAATCTGTCGGTGAACTGCCGCACCTGCTCGCGCACCTGGACCAACTCCTTGTCGAACGCTGCTGGAACCGGCTCAAACTGGCGGGCGTTCGCCTCCACGTTCGCCAATGCGTCGCACAGCGCATCGAGTTCGTCGGTTGCGTGGTCGAGCCCGCCGCCGCACACAGGACAAGTCGCGTCAGTGCTACCCGCGAGGTCACGCAGCCACCGCGAGAGCTGCAGGCGATCTCGCTGTTTCTTCAGCGCGCCCGTGTAGTCGGTCACCGTTGAGCGCAGCTTGGTCATGTTGTCCAACCGCACCTTCACCTCGGCGAGCTGCAGCGAGATTTCCCCCTCCTCTTTATCGAGACCAGCGGTCTCGGCAGCCGCTGCATCTAAAGCGCTGTCAGAAACGAGGGCGTCGTCCGATGTCTTCTGGACGACCTCCTCGAGCGATGCCAGTAGCTGCTCGGGGCGTTGGCCAGGGGAGGCGCTATCGGACGAGATGAGCCCCAAGTCTCGCGCCTCTGAAACCCAGTTCTGAAGCTCCGCGCTCCACCGCTCTGAAGCGGTGCGTTGTGCACTCAGCTCTCTCTCCTTGCGTCGATATTCTCGAACGAGCTGATCAAGTTCCCAACGCCGAGCGAGAACGTCAGGAGTCACCGCGCCAAGGACATACGGGAAGATCGTTCGAAGCTTCTCCTTGTGCTCCATTGTGTCGGCCCTGAAGAACAACACATCGGGATTGGCGACAATGTTCTGCGGCTGAAACGTGAACGCGAGCAGATCGCGGAAGCTGGGGCGGGCCTTGAAGTTGTTGCCCTGAGCCGCGGGGTCAAAGCTGAGGTTCGACAGTCCAGCGAGTTTGTCGAGCATCCTTTTCACTGCATCTACATTGGTATTCTTCTCGCGTACCGAGTGCGGGATGTCGATAGTCTCGCCTTCAAGCAGGAACATGTCCCCCGTGCTTTGCTGGTCGCCGGGCTCACGTCTGGCGAGCAGCTTCTCGCCGTCATCTGTAGCAATGACGACACCGAACCAGGAACAAGCGTCACGAATCGTCTTTACAGGCACAGCGCACCGATCGGAACCTAGGCAGTAGTCGATGATCGGAATCACTGCAGACTTACCCGTCTTTGATGCGCCCGTGATCACGTTCAGTTTGTTGGCAGCGAACGACACGACACGCGGTTCGAACTGCTCGTTGCGGGGCCAGAGGACAAGGCTTCTGATTTGGAGGTGCATGTCAGAACTCCACCTTGAGCAATCCCGCAACCTCGAAGAGCGAGACATCGCGGCACCAGGCACCGAGCTTCTCAGCAGACTTCAGAAGGTCGCTTACGGCCCTTGCTTCCGTAGGGGGCACCGCTTGGGACCTAGGCCAGAGGACCGCTTCTTTCGGAACAAGCGTGACCAACCCCGCCCGAATTGCGATGCGTAGGGAACGCAGAGACAGATCTCGCATCGCGAGCATGCGGGGGTGAATTGAAAGCAGGACGTCGCCACGATCGCTGAACTTCGCCTCGAACTTTCTTAGGCCCGAAGCAGCGTGCGTTCCCGCTACTTCTTCGAACGACTTCGCATGGAACGCGAGCGGGAGAACCAAGAACGCCACCGGCAAGGGGGTGCCGTTCGTACTCGAATTGGGGGAAAATCCGCAGACGAAGCGCCAGAGCAACGTCGCGCCCAGGGCAGGGTTCTGCATCGCCTGGACTTCGTTGAGGAAAGCCGTCACGCACCACCGCCTTCATCGATGAAGCTGTGCCCTGAAGTGGCTGCTGGGGCGGTTGCTGCTTGCCCCTTCACAGCCTGTTCGTTCAGTCCGTCTGCCCTGAAGAAATCACGGTAGCGTGGATGCCACCCGATTCGCAGCGAGTCGGCGAGCGTGTGAACGCTGCCGGGCACGAAGTACATGGGAACATCCATGCCTTGGAGACGCATCTGTAGGCTACTACAGTTGGCATAGAGAAGGCGCCCTCGGTCCTCCTCAACGGCGGTCCTGTGTTCGATCTCGACGCGGGTCCTTTGGCTATACCAGGCTCGCTCGAGGCCATCCTCGAAGTCACAGAAGCTGCCCTCGATGACGTCGCCCCGCTCGCTCCATGTCGTCCGATCGACTGCGGAGCGCAGGAAATCGTTCACCGCTTGAACCAAAGCGGATTCCTCGCACTTCACGGCCTCCAGCTGTCGAACGTAGGTTCGCGCTCGTAGTTCTTTGTCGACATCGGCCTGCGAGATGTCCGCTTGCGTCGACCTGAGCAGGTTCTCAGACCGGTCGAATTTCCTCGCGGCGCCAACGAGTTGATTATGAAAGTCCTCGTATGGGAGAATAGCGGGCAGTCTCTTCTCAACGAGCTTCTTGATGGTGCGGTCTGCCCAGCCGAGGAGGTAGAACAGCACTTCTTCACAAGCGCCATCGCTGATCGCTTTCGCTGCGATCAGTGGGAGCAGGTCATCGTTCGGTGCGCCAGAACCTTTTTCGAGCGTCAGATTCGTGAAAAGGAGGGCAACTACGTCATCAGACGCCGCCAGTACGCCGTTCACATGCTCGCCCAGGTCGGCAGGCAGCTTCGCGCGTGCAGCACGTCGGGGGGCATTGCCCCAGAACTCGTTGCGTAGCTTTTGAACAAGTGCGTCAGCATCGGCCTTGTTCGTTACTTGATGAATGCGATCGATGACGTCCCCGTGGTGATCCTGGGCGACATAAAGCACGAACTTCGTGTCCAACTTCAATGCGCCGTCGCGGATAGCGCGGACCCAGTTGTGCAGCGTCTTCCATAAATCGACGCTGCGGTCGGCCACCGGGTTATGAGTGAGGCCGCTCTTGTCCTGTTCCGCGAGAACGCCGTCGGGGCCCTGCGTCGCGACATCGTCGAGGTGCTCCACGGACACCGCTTGGCCAGGACGTGCGCGAAGGAGGTGGGCGACTGAACGTGTGACTTGAATGACGTAGCCATAGAACTGGCCTGGCACATTGGTGCTGCGCCTCTTCTTCCTGGTCGTCTTTGGCGTCGCGTTCTTCGTTGTCGTCATAGAGTCACGCTGATTCCGAGAGTCGCCACGATGCTGTCGGTTGCGGAGTGCCCATATACGTCTGGTTCCGAGTCCGCATTCAAGTAGGTAGGCATACATCGCTCCTCAAGCAGAGGCGAGGAAATAGATACATTCACTGACTGGCCTTGAGCGCTACTTGTTGAGCCCGCAAACACACAATCTCTGAACGAATGCCCGACTGAGAAAGCAACGCCCGAGGGCCTGCACCAAAGCCACTGCGATTTTCCCCGCGTCTAATCGTCCGAGCTGACCCATCGGGGAAAGACACATGGTTGCATCTGTGACGGCGTTTCCATACCGCGGCATCCTGCATCGCGATCTGAAGCCGGCGAATGTGCTGGTGGTGCGCGATGGCGACGAGCAGAAGGTCAAGCTGCTGGACTTTGGCTTGTCGCTGGTGCGATCGCATGCGCAGCCCAAGGGCGGCGAGATCTCGGGCACCATCGCGTACATGGCGCCCGAGCTTTTTCTGGGCCAGCCGGCGTCGGAGGCGGGGGATCTTTTTGCCGTCGGAGTCATCGCCTACGAGCTGCTCTGTGGCCGCCATCCGTTCGAGAACGAGGTCGATGGCGAGCTGATGGCTGCCATCGCGCGGCGCGAGCCGAGCTGGGAGGGACTTCGTGACCAGCCGGCGCTGCTGACGCTGCTGCAGCGACTGTTGGCCAAGGCGCCGTCCCTGCGTCCCAGCGTCGATGAGACCTTGAGCCTGCTCAGTCGGGCAGCGGGCCTACCAGCGGCGGCCGAGTCGGTGGCGCTGCGCGAGAGCGCGCTGCAGTCGGCGCGCTTGGTCGGTCGCGAAGAGTCGCTGAGTCGCCTACGCGAAGCGCTGAGCCTGGCGCAGACCGGCAGCGGCAGCCTGTATTTGCTGGGCGGCGAGAGCGGTGTCGGCAAGTCGCGGCTGATGGAAGAGCTGCGCGTCCACGCGCTGGTGCAAGGTGTCTACGCAGTGCGCGGCCAGGCGGTCAGCGAAGGCGGCGGTGCGTTTTCGGTCTGGCAGTCGATCCTGCGCGCCCTCTGTCTGCGCGGCGAGCTCGATGAGCTAGAAGCGAGCGTGCTCAAGGTGATCGTGCCGGATCTGGAGCGCTTGCTAGAGCGTCCGATTGCCGATGCTCCCGAGCTGCACGCGCAGGCCGCGCAGCTTCGCTTGATGAGCGTGATCGAGTCGCTGCTGCTGCGGCAGCGCGATCCCCTGTTGCTGCTGCTGGAAGACGTGCACTGGGCCGATGCCGAGAGCCTGTCCCTGCTGCGCCGCGTCGCCTTGGCCTGCCAGAGTCGCCCGCTCTTGATCCTCGCTTCCTATCGCGATGATGAGAGCCCGAGCCTGCCCCAGGAGTTTCCCGGCTCGCCGGTGATGAAGCTGGAGCGACTCAAGACCGCCGACATCGGCGAGCTGTGTCGCGCCATGGTTGGCCCGCAGGCCGCAACGCCGGAGCTCGTGAGCTTTCTCGCACAGGAGACCGAAGGGAATGTCCTTTTCATCATCGAAGTGACGCGGGCACTGGCCGAAGAGGCCGGCGCGCTGAGTCAGATCATGGAGCACGGGCTGCCCAAGCACGTCCTTACCGGCGGCATTCGGGCGATCGTGCAGCGACGGCTGGCGCGGCTACCGCAGTCGGCGCTGCCGCTCTTGCAGCTGGCGGCGGTGGCGGGGCGACAGCTGGATCTGGATCTCTTGCGGCGCTTCGAGCCGCAGCTAGAAGCCTGGCTGTATCTTTCGGCCGACGCCGCGGTGTTAGAGGCCAGCGATCGCAGCTGGCGCTTTGCGCACGACAAGATCCGCGAGAGCCTGCTGTCGGAGCTGGATCCCGCCCGCCGGCGCGCGCTGCACCTGGCGGTCGCGGAGGCGATGGCGGGCCTGTATGTCGGATCGGCCGCGCACGCCGCAGCCCTGGCCGAGCACTATCAGCGCGCGGGCGAGATCGGCAAAGCCGCGCTGTATCAGGTCGAAGCGGGCATGTTCGCCCTGGCCCAGGGAGCGACCGAGCAGGCGACGGCGCTTCTACTGAGCGCGCTTTCCGACGAAGGGCGGACGCACTTGCCGGCAGAGGGAGCAGCGCGGGCCTACGGCGGCTTGATCCAAGCGCAGGCGGCGCTGGGGCAGTTTCCCACCTGCATCGCGGTGTTCGAGGGGTTCATGGGGCAGATCGGGCTGCAGATGCCGGTCGGCTATGCCGCCATCCTGCGGTCGCTAGCGGCCATCTCGGCCCGGCAGCTGCGCGGCCATCGCAAGCCCCTATCCGACGAGCGCGCCACGGTGCTGCGCGAGGTTGCGCATGCCGCCCGCTGGGCGGCCGAGACCTATGTCTGGGTGGGACGGCCGCTGCAGAGCATCGCCACCGCCCTGCTCGGGGCTGAGCTGGCCTATGAGCTTGATGAACCCGGCCTGCTGGCGCACTACCTGGCGGGATTTAGCTATCTGGCGGGGCTGATTCCGCTGCATCCCGGCAGCGAGACCTTCCTTTCGGCGGCCGCTCGTTCGCTAGAGAAACATCCGACGACGCGCGGGGCCCTGGACTTCGGACGCATCGCCAGCGTGCGCTACTTAAACGCGGCTCGCTGGGATCTGGCGCTTCGGCAGATGGAGCCGCTCATCGCTCTTTCCCGCGAGGTCGGTGACGAGCAGTCGCTGATGTTCGGCTTGTCGTTCAGCTTCATCATCGGCTTTCGCCTGGACGACGAGACGCTGTATCGCTCGCGCGGGCCGGAGCTCTTCGAGCGAGCCCAGCGCAACCAGAGCAGCCAGTTTGCCCGCACCTATCCGCTTTACGAAGGTCTGCGCGCGCTGCGGGCCGGCGATCTGGCGAGTGCAGCCCGCTGGCTGGGCGAGTCCGAGCGCTTCGTGCAGCGCTCGCAGGATGTGGTGGGCAAGATCCTCGTCGGCGGCGTGATCGCGCTTTACGAGCTCAAGCGGGGCGAGCGCCAGCTGGCGCTGGCCCGGGCTGAGGCGGTGCTGGAGGTGGGGGAGGCGACGCGCTTGTCGAACGATGTGGTCGGCGAAGGCATTGCCGCCGTGGTGGATGTGTATCTGACGCTGCAGGAGCTGGCCGACCCGGCCCAGCCGCGAGCCTACGTCGAGCCGCTGCGGCGAGCCCTGCGCTTGCTGCGTCGCTGTGCTCAGATCTTTCCTGGCATCCTGCCGCGGGCTCTCGCCTTTCACGGACGCGCGGCATGGAACTATGGGGCGGGGCAGCTTGCCGAGCGGCTGCTTTCGCTGGGTCTGCGGCAGGCCGAGCGGCTGAGGATGCCGTACGACATCGAGCTTGCGCGGGGTCTGCAGCGTCATTATTTCGCCACGCTGCCCAAGCCGGCGGCAGACTGGAACGCGGAGCTGCGCGCGGTCTCGGCGCTGCTCCGCGACATCCTGTGAGGTCACCGCGCCGTGCTCGCAAATCGCATCACTGCTCTTTTGGGTCCACAGTCGCCGCTCACTGGGCTGCGCAATATGCTGGCGCTGCGCACCGATCCCTTGGCCTTCCTGATGTCGGCCGCGGCCGATGGAGGGATCGCCTATCGCCGCATCGGCTCGTATCGTGCCTACCTGCTCAACGATCCTGAGGATGTGCGCGAGCTCTTGCTGAATCATCACAAGAGCTCGATCAAAGGTCCGCTCTTGCAGCGCTCGAAGGAGCTTCTGGGCGAGGGGCTGGTCACCGGAGATGGCGAGCATCACCTGCGGCAGCGACGGCTGCTGCAGCCGTTTTTTCATCGTCAGCGCTTGCTGCGCTACATGCCGACGATGGTCAGCTGTACCGAGCGCTGCCTGGCGCGCTTTGCGGATGGCCAGACGCTGGACCTGCACCGCGAGATGATGCGCCTGGCGCTTTCGATCGTCGGCCAGGCGCTGTTCGGCGATGACTTCGAGCGCGACCTTGGCGAGATCTATCAGGCACTCGATCACATCGGCGCGGCGCTCAATATGCGGCAGGAAGTGCTGACGCTGGTCCTGGAGCGACTGGGGCTGCCCGCCCCCGCGCATGCCCGCCTGAGGCAGGCGCGGCACATCCTGGGGTCGGTGATCGCCCGCCTGCGCAGCGAGCGGGCGGCCAGTGCCGAGACGCGCAGCGATCTGGTGTCGCATCTGCTGACCGCGAAGGACACCGATGGCGATGGCGGCACGATGGCTTGGGAGTCGCTGCTCGACGAATGCATCACGCTGCTCCTCGCGGGTCATGAGACCACGGCGAACGCGCTTTCTTTTGCGCTGTATCTGATCTCGCAGCATCCCCGCGTCGAAGCGCGCCTGCAGGCCGAGGTGGCGCAGGTGCTGGGCGACCGGCCGCCCACCGCCGACGATCTGCCGCGTCTTGTGTACACCGAGCAGGTCTTTGCTGAGGCGATTCGCCTGCATCCCCCCGCCTGGATGATGGGGCGCTTTCTGACGGCGCCGATCACCCTGCGTGGGCGCGAGTTTGCGCCGGGCGAGCTCCTGATGATCAGCCCGTACACCATGGGCCGCGATCCGCGCTTCTATCCCCAGCCGCTCGACTTTCGGCCCGAGCGCTTTACGCCCGAGGAGCGACAGAGTCGTCCGCGGTTTGCCTATTTTCCGTTTGGCGCGGGCCCGCGGCAGTGCATCGGCGAAGGCTTTGCGTGGATGGAGGGAACGCTGGTGCTGGCGATGGTGGCGCAGCGCTTTGCCCTGCGCCTGGCGCCCGGAGCCACAGCCGAGGTCGAAGCGCTCTTGACGCTGCGACCCAAGCACGGCATGCCGATGCGCATCCACCGCCGCGCACCCTAAGCGCGACAGCGGGGAGCTTACTTGGCGATGAGATCGAGGAGACGCACGGTCTCGCCGGCGGCAAGGACCGGATCGTAGGCGGTGTCAGCGATGCCCGAGACCACCTTGGTGATGTTGTGGTCGATGGTGCCGGGCTTGGACCACGACGCGACCGGGGCCGCCGTGATGTAGGCCGAGAACGTGTGATGTCCCGATCCCGGGCGCTCGCCGATGAGGTGAATGATCGAGCGCTTGCTGTCGGGATTGCCGACGCCGCTGTAGAGGATCTCGCCCAGCTGATAGCCGGCTCGGACGCGGCCATTGCGCACCGCGATGTGCATCGGGGCGGTGCGATAGCCAGCGCTGTCGAGCGTGCCCCGCAGCTTGGCCAGGTACGGCGCCAGGTGGCCGTCATCGGTTAGCGCCAGCGAGCACAGACCATCCGAGACGATGATCTGGACGTTGTAGCGATCGCCACTCATCGCTTTGGCGGTGCGCACCTGCTCGATCGATCGCGCCTCGATCTGCTCGCCGGTCGGCGGATGCCAGATGTAGTCCTTGCGATCGGCGGACTGGGTATGGGCTTCCAGCACCATCGGCAGCGACTGCACAAAGGCCGGCGTGAACTCGACCCACAGGCTGTCGCGGCCGTCCTTGTACAGCCGGCGGATCTCGCGATCCAAGGTGGGCTCTAGCTCGGCCGGCGAGCCGCCGAACTTTTCGGCGATCCACACGCCGCGATCGCGGACTTCTTTCAGCTGCTTTGCACCCTCGGCGAAGATCTCGGCCTGGGTACGGGTGTCGCCCTTGGCCAGGCGGTACTTGTAAAAGACCCAGATCGGATCGCCGAAGTGGGCGGTGGGCTGGCCGCGGCTGTCGATGACCTCGATGCTCTTGAAGAAGTCCCACAGCGCATCATCGACCTTGTAGCCAAAGTTCTGCCGCACCCGCACGTGATCTTGGAAGGCGGTGGTCAGGTAGCCGAGCATGGGATCGTTCTTGGTCGGCAAGCCCATGAGATACGCGGGATTGGCCGGCATGATCTGCTCGATGCACCAGTCGAGATCGTCGAGCGAGACATCCATGTGCAGCGTCGAGCAGATGTCGAGACCAAGCGTGATGCCATGCAGCTTGCCCATCACCGTGTCTTCTAGGCAGCAGCGCACCAGCTGCTCGCGGCTGCGGAAGACTTCGGGACCAATGAAGCCGGCGACGTCGTTGACGTGCACCCACGGCGCCTCGGGCTTGCCGGCTGTGCGCTGCGCTTCGGCGACCTTTTGCTTCAAGGCGCGGGCGAAGCCGTACTTGCGGGCCTCTAGCACCACCATGTCGACGCCCTGGTCTTTGCCGTTGGTGAAGTCGGCACCCTGGCCGGTCTCGAAGTAAAGGCCATACTTGCCGGTGCGCCGCTTGGCGTGGTCGAGCATCTTCTGCACGCTGACGTCGAACGTCGCGTTGGCGGCATCGTTGCCGGCCAGGCTCTGGAACCACAGCGCCGTCGAGCCAGGGAACTTGTCTTCGACCTCGGCCTGGACATCGATGTGGGCCAGCACGCAGTGCGGCAGCCGGTCTTCCAGCTTGAAGGTGCGCAGGATGTCTTGCAGGCGGTTTTCGATCGCTGCCACCGACTCGGGAGCGCTCGACACCGGGTTACAGCCCAGCACGACATCACCGACGGCATAAGCAAAGCCATCGAAGACCTGCCAGGTGATGTCATCGACATGATCGGTGGGCGAGTTGGGCTGGATGCGCGCGCCCATGTATCCCGCCTGGCCCACCCGGCTGCCGGGCAGCGCGTGGAAGATTTTTTTGCCGATGCGAATCAGCTCGGCGTTGCTGAGCAGCTTGACCACGCAGCCGATGACATCGCTGCTCAGACCGGGGAGGAAGCTCGCGATCTGCGCCGCATCCGACGACAGCAGGTTGTCGCGCAGCTGCCCCAGCGTCCAGGTGGCGATGCGGGCCCGGGCGGTGCCATCGGTGGTGGATTGGATCAATCGATACTGTTCATCCAGGAGCAGCGGCTGCGCATCCAAGTCCGCGAGCTTGGTGTTGGCCAGCAGCGTCCGCGCGTTGCGTCGACTGTCGGCATCGTCGCGATCGCTGGCCACGCCGATCGCTTCATCGCCTTCTTTGTACTCGTTGGCCGCGCCAATCACTTGACGGTACAGCGTGGCATCGAAGGCGCCGCGCTGACGGCGGATGTAGGCGAAGACATCTTCACCGGGCTCGATCTCGGGGATGCGCACCGTGCTGCCGGAAGGCGGCGGCGGGGCTTCGTTCTGGCCACAGCCACCGGGCAGAACGGCCACCGCCGTCCCAGCGGCCAGCGTGCCTAGAAAACCGCGTCGTCGCATCGAAAACGGCGAGCTCACCGCAGGTCTTTTCGCGGCCTCCGTCCCGGAAGAGATGCGAGGGGGCGTCGGGGTCGACGCGGGCCGCAGGGAGCGAGATGAGTACGCCATCGGAGCCTCCATTCGTTGTGCTGCCAAGCGCTGCGAGGAGAAACGACGACAACGAGCGCCAAAGTGCGTCCGTGCGTCAGAGCTGGCGCATCATCGAAAGATGACTGCGAGGGGTCAAGTGTGTCGTGCAGGAACGGCGTCGAGGGGAGCCGACGTCAGCCGACGCGGCGGCTACTTGGCGGCGGCGGGAGCCGGGGGCGTGGCCTCGGGAAGGGCGGCCGCTGCGGTGCCCCCGTCGGCTCCGATCAGCATGGCGGGCGGACACTCGCGCTTGTCGAGCGAGCGGGCCTGGGCACTGCTTGGCACGGTAGCCAAGAGGCGCTGCATCTCGGCCAGGAACTCGTTGCAGCGACCGGCGAGGCGCAGCTGTTCCGCCTGCGCAACGTGCGCCGCCGCGTACTGCTCCAAGGCCGCGTCGTAGTAGCCCTGGGACAGCCCGAAGTACACCGACTCGTGCGATAGCAGCGCGTGCAGGCGCAGCACCTCGTCGGCATCGGGACGGGTAGCGGCGGCGACGAGGCGTTCGTACAGCTCGTGCATCGGCTGCTCTTTGGCCGCGCGCCCCTGCAGCGCCATCAGCAGCGCCAGCTGATCAGGCAGGAGGGTTGCGCCGAACTGCTGCTGCAGCTCAGTCACGCCGGTCATCACGCTGTTCCACTGGCGAGCATCACGCAGCGCTTCGAGATTGCGTAGGCGCGCTGTCACTGCCTCGTCCTGCGGCACCTTGTACATCGAAGGTGGCAGCCAGCCGGCCAGCAGGCGCTGCAGCGGCAGCGAGTGGCGCACGGCGTAAAACCCGACGGCGCTGAGCAGCATCAGGCCCAGAAACAGGCCACCAGTTAACGCGCTGCGCATCGGCGAGGTCGGCGGTCGCAGCTCGGCTTCGCTGTGATCGGCGATCGCGCCCTGGCTGGTCACCGAAGGCGCTCCTGGGTGCTGGGGGCTGCTTGGCAGCGACGAGGGCCCAGGATCGCTGCTTCCCTGCGGCAAAGCGGCCTGCTGTCCGCTGCTCTTGGCTCCCGGTAGTCCGCGGGCTGGGCCGCCTCCCGGAATCGCGCCCGAGCTAGCCGATCCGGCCGGCACCAAGATCATCCCCGAGGGCGAGACCACCGGAACGTAGCCCCCCGACGAGAACGCCCCAGGAGCGCGCAGCGCCATCTCGCACTCTTCGAGCGCTAGCTCCAGCGCCGCGGCGTGGGCGTAGCGCTCTTCCGGTCGCTTGCGCAGGAGGCGCATCACGACCTCGGCGATCATCTGCGGTACGGTCTCGGGCAGGGGCTTGGGCGGCGTGCCGAGATGGGCAAACAGCACTTCGTGCGGCGTGCCGACAAACGGCGCGCTGCCGGTCAAGATCTCGTAGAAGACGATGCCGGCGGCGTACAGATCGGCGCGGCCATCGATGACCGGATTTTCCGTCACTTGCTCGGGGGCGACGTACTTCGGTGTACCGACCAGCATGCCGGGGGCGGTCAGGCGCTGATCGACCTTGTTGACCTGCTTGGCCATGCCGAAGTCGAGGACCTTGAGCACCACCTTGCCGCCCGGCTTGTAGCGCAGGAGCTTCATGTTCTGCGGCTTGATGTCGCGATGCACGACCCCTAAGCGGTGGGCCTCTTCCAGGGCCGAGGCCAGCTGGCGCATCAGCTGCACGGCGCGCAGCGCGTCGAGGGTGCCCTCGCTCTTTAGCACCTCGGACAGATCAACCCCTTCGACCAGCTCCATGACCAGAAAGGGCTGGCCGTCCTCGACGCCGAAGTCGAACACCTGGGTGATGACAGGATGATTGAGCTGGCTCCACACCCGGGCTTCGCGGTTGAAGCGCTCGACGGCGTCGGGGGTGTCGAAGGTCTCTTTGCGCATCATCTTGATGGCCACCGCCTTGCCCATGGCGAGGTTGATGCCGCGAAAGACGACGCCCATGGCGCCTTCACCCAAGATGCCGTCGAGGCGATAGTGCGCCTTGAGCGTCCGTCCCAGCATGGACTGGGCCCACAGCATCGTCGGGTTTGACATGTCGATTTCCAAGCTCAAGCGTAGTGCGAAAGGTGTCACCTTCTCAAGCGCTGTCACAGGGCAAAACCCGCGACATCGGCGGGCTTTGCGCAGGGAATCTGTGTAGGTGGGCTCGGGGGGCGGGCGCTGCTACGGGACTCTCGGAAGCCGGGCAAGAGGTGATAGCTTGTACGTTTACCGCATAGGTCAAGGATGAACGGTCTTCTGCTCGTCAACGTTGGGACGCCCGATGAACCAACCCCACAGGCGGTGCGTCGCTATCTGCGTGAATTTTTGGGGGATGGACGGGTGGTTGATATCCACCCCATCGCGCGGGCGCTGCTGTTGCATCTGGTGATCTTGCCGCTGCGACCGCGGCGCAGCGCCGAGGCCTATCGCAAGGTCTGGACGTCGCGCGGCTCGCCACTTCTGGCCTATTCGCAGGATCTGGTGGCGGCGCTTGCGCTGCGGCTGGGGCCCGACTGGGCGGTGCGGCTGGGGATGCGCTATGGCCGGCCTTCCATCGCCAGTGGCCTCGCCGAGCTTTTGGCCGCAGGCTGCGAGCGCTTGGTCATCCTGCCGCTCTATCCGCAGCAGGCGTCGAGCAGCACCGGCGCGGCCGTCGATGCGGTGTTCGCGGCGCTTGGCACGCGACAGAGCCCGCCACCGCTTTCTATCCTGCCGCCGTTTTTCGACGACCCCGGCTTCCTGTCGGTGCTGGCGGCGCATGGCCGGCCGATCATTGAGCGCGACAAGCCCGATCACGTGCTGTTCAGCTTCCACGGCCTGCCCGAGAGACAGATCCGCAAAGCCGACGCCGAGCGCTGCGCCGATCTGGGGGCTGCAGCGAGCCCACACTGCCTTTCGCGCTCGGACTGCTGCGATGCGCTGGGGCCGCAGAACCGCGGCTGCTATCGCGCGCAGAGCCACGCCACCGCGCACGCCTTGGCGGCGCAGCTTGGGCTCTCGCGCGAGCGCTACAGCATCTGCTTTCAGTCGCGGCTGGGACGGACGCCGTGGATTCGGCCGTTTACTGACGAGGTGCTGCTGTCCTTGGCCAAGGCCGGAACGCGCCGGCTGGTGGTGTTCTGTCCGGCCTTTGTCACCGACTGCCTAGAGACGCTGGAAGAGATCGCCATCCGCGCCCGCGCCGACTTTCTGGCAGCCGGCGGCGAGTCGCTGAGTCTGGTGCCGGCGCTCAACGCCGATCCCGCCTGGGCCGATGCCTTGGTGGCCCTGTTGCGGCGCCAGCTTGCCCTGGCCAGTCCCGGCGCACCGACGACGACCTAGTCGGCGAGGGCTGGACATCAGCAACTATCAAAAAATAATAAACATCTAACATAGATACATAAAATATATTTATGTTGATGTTTAATTATTGAGATCCCCGGGCTACAGCCGCATTCCCAGGCCGAGCGCGATGTTCATGCTCGACTGTGGCAGCCGCGTGGTGGGCGGTGCCGCGGCGGTGCCATCGATGCCGACCCGCATCCACAGCCCCAGGGCGCGGGGCAGCGCGTTGCGCGGCAGGATGTCGATCCCCAGGCGCAGAAAGCCGCCGAACAGCAGCGCCGATAGGTTGGCGTCTTCGGCCTCGTTGCAGCAGCGCCACAGGCGGCCTCCGCTGGCTCCCAGGCCGATGCGAATCCAGTCGGTCACTCGCACCTGGGCCATGGCATGACCGCTGGCGTCGATGTACATGCCGGTCAGGCTCTGGTCGTCGCCGACATGCGACAGGAACAGCGCGCGACCGCCGAGCAGGAAGCCAAAGCCGTTGTCGAATTCCAGACCGACGTTGAGCTCGGGTCCGCCGCCGGCGAGATGAAAGCCGGGGTTGCGGTCGTCGGTCCAGGCGGCCCGCCAGCTTCCCGCGCCGGCGATGTCAAAGGCCAGGTGATCGGCGATGAAGCGTCCGGCTCCCGCGGCAGCGGCCGGTGACGGCCCCGCCAAGCCCAGGCAGAGCGCGATGGCTACCGCGAGGCGCAGTCGCTGAGCCGGAGGAGATCGCAGCAAGGCCGGCTCCGCAGGCTACGGCTGCTGCTGCACAGTCATGCCCTCGCCCGTCGGCGCATCGGCATGGCTAGGCTGCACATCGTAACTTACGCCCTTGCAGCGCGCGGTATCGGGAGGAAAGCGCGGGGCGAACTTGTAGACGTTGAGGGCTAGCTGCAGGTTGAACTCGCCGACCGCTTGCTCGGGCTCGCGATCGGTCCAGAAGCGCAGGCCCTGGACCTTGGTCGAGCCGCAGGGATCGAACTTGCCATCGCGCTGCTTGGCCAAGATCTCGAACATGTCGGCCGCGAGGTTCTTGGTGCAGGCCTGCTCGCCGTCGGCACAGCGGAAGCCGAAGGTGCGGTACCAGCGCTTCCAGCGCGGGCTGTATTCGCTGATGCGCAGGCGGGGCTCGGCGCCGAGCGTGGGGTTCGCGGCCGTGACGTGATAGCGCACGCGGTAGACGCCAGTGGGCAGGTCGACGTAGATGCAGGCGGCCTCGGGCAGCGGTCCGGTCTTGAGGAAGGTGCCGATGCCTTCGATGGTGATCCGCATCGAGTCGTTGCCGCGCCCAGTGCGGAACTCGAAGCGCTTGTGGCCCTCGGGCGGGACGGCGGGTTCGAAGTCGCCGTCGGGCGAGGTGCCGCGGCCGTAGATATCGACATCGCGACAGGCGCAGATCCCGCCCTTGCAGCGCGCGCCGACCCCGGGCAGCGTCGGGACATCCTCGCGCACATCCGAGGTATCCAGAGCCGCCGCCGGCAGCTTGCCGCTGCCACCGTGCGCTTCCCCGCCGCGCTCTGCCTGGGGGCCGCTACAGGAAAAGAGTCCCAGCAGTGCCCCGGCGGCCAGCCACCGACTGCGCCAAATTCCCGTCAGCATTGGCTTAGCCTAACACAGTTGCCCGCCGCAGCATCGGAAGAGGGGGGCGGCGCAGCGTCGCGCCAGACCGACGGGGCAAGAGCGGTGGCGGCAGCAATCGGCACTAAACCGCTTTCGGCATCATGCCGTGCTCGCGAAACCAGGCGATGGCGTCGCGGACCGCGGGCTCGATGGGGCTTATGACATAGCCCAGCTCAGCCTGTGCCTTGGCCGATGTGAAGAGATAGCCGTCGAGGTAGCCGTAGCGAACGGTGACGCTGTTGATGTTGGCCTCGCGACCGCTCAGCACTTGCCAGAGGTCTCCGGCCCAGCCCACCGGCAGCGAGAACGGCCGCGGGATGGAAAGCGCGATCGGCGGCGTGCCCGCAAGCAGCGAGATGCGGCGCCACATCTCGGCGTAGGGCAGGTTGTGACCAGCCAAGATGTAGCGCTCGCCGCGACGACCGCGCTGCCAGGCGGCGATCATGCCGCGCGCGACATCGCGGACATCGACGAAGCTGTTGCAGCCGGTCGGCGCACCCGGCGCGGCCCGCCCGGCCACCTGGATGATCATCCGTCCCGAGCTGGGTCGGGCGTCGTAAGGACCGAACATGTAGCCGGGATTGACGATCACTGCGTCGAGGCCGCGGCCGATCTCGGCGAGGACGACATCTTCGGCCTGGCGCTTGGTGATCGAATAGGCCTCATCAACGCCGTAGTCGGGGAAGTTCCAGCGCGCTGTCTCATCGACGGGCTGGCCATCGGTCGAAATGGCGCAGGTGACCACCGACGAGCAGTGGACCAAGCGCGGCGCCTTGCCACCGGCCGCCGCTTGGCCCAGGGCGGTGATGACGTTGCGTGTTCCTTCGACGTTGGTGCGCGTGATCTCGGGCGTGGGACGTCGGCGGTAGCTGATCGCCGCGGCGCAGTGAAACACGACATCGCAGCCCGTAAACGCCGCTTGCAGGCCCGCCCGATCGTCGAGATCGGCCGTGACCCACTCAATGGGGAACGCGGCCAGGTGCTTGACGACGCTTTGGCCCCGACGGGTGCAGCGGACCGCAACGCCTTGCCGCAAGAGCTCGATCGCCAGGTTGGCGCCGAGTAGACCGGATGCTCCAGTGATCGCTGCCTGCATGCCTTCCTCTGCCGAACGGGGACGATGTCTGGCTGCGCTTGTACCACACTGGGGCTCGATCCTGGCCGGTCTGCGTGAATCTTCCGAGTCGCGAGCAGAACCCGATAGAATGACCGCCATTTGGAGAACGCATGTCGCGACTGCTGAAGGAACTGATCGAGCTACTGGCTCTGGAGCGCATCGAGGAGAACCTGTTTCGAGGTCAGAGTCAGGACCTGGGCTGGGGGCAGGTGTTTGGCGGGCAGGTGCTGGGGCAGGCACTGAGTGCGGCCGTGCACACCGTCGAGGCCAATCGCCACGTTCACTCGATGCACGCTTACTTTTTGCGTCCGGGGGATGCCCGGCGACCCATCGTCTACAACGTCGATCGCCTGCGCGATGGCGGCAGCTTTACGACGCGGCGCGTGGTGGCGGTGCAGGGCGGGCAGCCGATCTTCAACATGTCGGCCTCGTTTCAGATCGAAGAGCCCGGCCTGGAACACGCCGACGCCATGCCTGACACGCAAGGTCCCGACGGGCTGCCCTCAGAGCTAGAGCTGTGGCAGCGCTATGCGCAGCGCTTGCCGGAAGGCACCCGCGTGCGCGCCCTCGCCGAGCGGCCGATTGAGCTGCGCCCGGTCGACCCCATCGATCCCTTCGCGCCGCACAAGAGCCCGCCCTCGCACGCGGTGTGGCTGCGCGCTTCGGGACCGCTGCCCGACGACCCGGCGCTGCATCGCTACCTACTCGCCTACTGCTCGGACTTCGCTTTCGTGACGACCGCGATGCGACCGCACGAGCGCACCTGGATCGATCCCAAGATGCAGGTCGCCAGCCTGGACCACGTGATGTGGTTCCACCGGCCGTTCCGCATGGACGAGTGGCTGCTGCACGTCATCCACAGCCCCTCGGCCTCGGGCGCGCGCGGCCTGGTGCGCGGCAGCATCTTTTCGCGCGATGGTCGCCTCGTCGCCTCAACTGGCCAAGAAGGCCTCATCCGCGAGCGGCAGAAGCCGCGCTAATCCCCCCGCGCCCCGCTACTTCTTGGGGGCCTGCTGCGCCTCGCGAATCGCCCGCCACTCTTCTTCGTAGGCGCTCAGCCGCTCGATGACGATGTCGAGGTTGCGCTCGTTCATCTCGTTCTTTTCGGTGCGCGTCATGTCCGCCATCTGTCGCGCCACCTCACCGAGCTGATCGCACAGCAGGCTGATCGTCGTCAGATCCACCATCCGACGATCCTTGCCGGCAAACTTCTGGCGATACTCTTCGAAGATGTCGTTGGCAGCGCCACCCAGCATGCCCATGATGTCGGCGAGCGGAGCGGCCTGCCGCGCCTTGCGGATCTCGGCCAGCTCAGACTCGTTGTGACGTAGCGCCTGCTCGACGATGCCGATGTTGTTGCGGTTGTTCTCGACGGCCGGACCCGACAGCTTCAGCTCGCGCATGCTGCTGCGGATGCGGCGCAGGTTTTCGACCACCCGCTGCAGCAGCGCCGGACGGCGCGTGATGCGCGATTTTTCGACGAAGTGCTTGTCGTAGATCGCGAACTGCGCGTTCGCCAGATCGGCCAGCCGGCTGGCTCGCTCCTCGGGGGATCCCTCGCTCTGCGCTCTCTCGATCTGGCGCGTCTCGTCGGTGTACTGATCGACGACGCGGGTCACCAGATCGGCATCGGTCTGATAGGAGGTGTTCGGCTTGACCGACAGGATCACGCTCATGCGCTGGCGGATCGTGCGCAGCTCTTCGACCATCTCTTTGAGCAGGCCGAGATCGCGGGTGCCTCGCGACTGACCCGCAAAGTGACGCTGATAGCGAGCGAAGACGAAGTTGGCCTGGGCCGCCAAGCGGGCAAACTCCACCGCTTCGGTTCCGCCGGCCTTGGCATCGACGATGGCCTGGCGCTCGGTCTGATACATCGACAGGCGACCCCGGGCTTGCTCCAACGCCGCGGTCACGCCGTCGCTCTTGGCTTGTTTCTCAAGCTCCGCCACCACGCTGCGCAGGCGATTGAGCAGCTCATCCATCACCGCGAGGTCGCGGGTCGCTCGCGCTTGGCCAGCGAAGTCCGATTCGTAGCGCGCAGTGACGTCAGCGATCTCTTGTTCCAGGTTCGCAAGGGTTCGGTTAGCCATGGGGTCTCACAGTATGCGGGAGGGCTTCTCGCAAGAAGAGGTAAAAAGGGGGTCCTTGTACCTTGGGGCGTCGGCGGAAAACCGCAAGGGGCACAGAGCCGCGATCGGGGGGCGCTCGCGAGTTGGCTGGCGCAAGAGGACCGAGGAAGAGCCGCAGTGAATGCGGGGCTCAGCGCGGCGAGCACGGGGGCAGAAGCGGCGGGCAGGACTACTTGCTGCCCTTGCCCTTGCCCTTCTTCTTGCCGCTTTTTTCGTCGGTCTTTTTGGCCGGCTTTTCCGCCTCTAGCTTGACCACCGGCGGCTCGGCATCCTTGCTGCCATCGAGGGTCAGCTTGCTCGAGACGTAGCCGCTCAGGCGCAGCTCAAACTCGATCTGTCCGGCGACGGGCGGCTGCTCGCTGCGGAACGGCGTGTGCCCTTCGAGCTTGTTGCCGTCGAGCCGATAGATCTCGGCGCCGCTTGGCTCGCTTTCGATATGCCACTTGACCGGCGCGGGCTTCGGCGGCGGAGGGACCGGCTTTTCCGTTTTGTCGTCGGTCGGCGGGGTGGTCTTGGGAGTCCCGACGTTGTTGGGCACGACCGGCTTGGACGGCGGCTGCTTGCGCATCTGGTACATCAGCGCCGCACCTGTTCCGGCCAGGCCCAAGATCAGCGCGATGGCCACGATCAGCGGCCAGCGCCGTCGTCCCGGTGGGCCCGGGATCGGCTTGACGTTCTCAGAGACCACCGTCGCTGATTCGTTGACCGAGACCATCGGCTGCGAGGTCGGAGCCTGCACCACGGGCTGCACGCCAGTTGCCGTCGCGCCGATGCGCTCAAGCTCGCGGGCCACCTCGGCCATCGAGGGGCGCTCGGTGCGGTTTTTGGCCAGCATGCGGTGGACCAGCTTGACCAGCGGGTCGGGCAGCGAGCGATCCGCTTCGCCAAGCGGCGGCGGCTGCATGTAGATGTGCATGGCCATCAGCTCGCCAGTCCCCGGGGCCGAAAACGGCGGCCGGCCGGCGAGCATGCGGTACAGCATGATGCCCAGCGAATAGACATCGGCTTTCTCGTCGACGTCGCTGGCATTTCGGCACTGCTCGGGCGCCATGTAAAGCGGCGTGCCCATCATCACGCCAGCGCGCGTCATGACCTGATCGCCCTGCCCCTGATACTCCAGCTTCAGCTTGGCGATGCCGAAGTCGAGCAGCTTGGCGCGCTCGCCGGTCGGGAAGGCCGAGTCGGCGACGATCATCACGTTATCGGGCTTGAGATCGCGGTGGATGATGTCCTTGGCGTGGGCGGCGGCGAGGGCCGAAGCGATCTGTCGCCCAAGCTGGATCGCTGACTGCATCGGCAGCCGACCGCCCTGCGACTTGAGGCGAGCGTTGAGCGTCTCGCCCTTGAGAAGCTCCATCACGATGTAGGCGGTGCCATCGGGCAGCCGATCCGACATCAGCACCTGCACCAGCCCCGGGTGATCGACGGCGGTGATGGCGCGAGCTTCGTTAATAAAGCGAGCGGCGATCTGGCTGTTCTTGGCGTGGTCTTTATGCAAGACCTTGATCGCCACGTGCTTGCCGATGCCGGCATCCTCTGCTTCGTAGACGGCGCCCATTCCGCCTTCGCCGATCTTGCCGAGCACCCGATACTGACCGATTTGCTGTCCGATCATGGATGCGCTCGGAGGAGGCTAGGGCAACAGGAACGCGCCCCGCTTATAGGGGCCGTCGACAGATAAGTAGGCACAGCAACGTGATTATAGCCGCCGAGCCATTTTCTGAGCAAGGCACAAGAAACCGACCGCTGTGCCGGTTCGTTGGGTAGGGGGCTGTGGGGAGATGCGGGAGAGGGCGGGGGAGATGCCGGGCGGCTAGGGCTCGCGCGGCGACAATCGCTGCATGCTGCGCTGACCCAGGCTGGGCAGGGCAGGGATGGCACGTGCCGTCGGTGGAGCAGGGGGAGCAGGGGGCGCTGCCGAAACGGCAGGGGCCGGTGGAGCGACCGGCGCGACCGGCGTGACCGCTGCGACCGGCGGGGTTGGCGATGGGCTGGCCGCGGGGGGCGTGCGGCGGGGGGGGCGTGCGGCGGTCGAACCCAGCGCGGGAGGCGCCGCCACGGGCGGACTCGTCACCGAAGGCGTCGGCGATTCCTTGGGCACGACGGGGACTGGCTGGGCCGGCGCGACGGCTTCCGCGCGCGGGGCCGGTGGCGGTGAGTCGGCTGGGCGGCGGGCGCGGGGCGGATCGCTGACTGGCGGGGCGGCAGCGGGCGTCGGGCTGGCGGCAGCGGCCTCGGTCTCGCTGACAAACACCACGCGCGGCGAGAGGATGTCGCCCAGCACGCGACCGGTGCTGTGCAGCCGGACCCGCTCGCGGGCCTTCAGCGTCCCGCGAAACACGCCCAGGACCTCGGCTTCGCCGACCTCGGCCTGCGCCGCCTCGACGCGTCCCTCGGCGCCCACGATCAGGCGACCGGTGACGTTCAGCGGGCCTCCTTCGAAGCGTCCATCGATCTGGACGTCTCCCTCCGCAGTTAACTGACCAACAAAGCGGGTTCCCGCAGAAAGGACGGTCTTAGCAAGCGTCATTGGGCCGGCACAGTATCACCGCCGAGCCGCGCTGTACATTAAGAGGATCGGCAGCCGGGGCGGCGGGGTATCTTGTCGGCCCGTTCCCGTGCGCACGCTTGGCGGTCTAGACGGGGGCGCGGTAGGGATGCCGAATCACTCCGACGGAGAGTTGGCACTCCGTGGCGGATAGAAGCTGCTCGGGGAGGGAGCTGGGACTGGTTGGCGTATTAACAGCAGTTCCGGCCTGCATCTGAGAGCGATGCGGTCGCAAGAGGAGCAGGGGCCGAGGTCGACTGCGACGCTTCGTCCCAACCGAAAGCCGGGACGAAGCTCATCGAGTCATAGGTGACGAGCATCAGGTTGATGCTGAAGCTGGGGGAAGTGAGCTCCAAGCGGAGGGATGCGGTCACGAACCGCGGGGACGCGGAGCTAGGCGACGACGCGCAGCTTGACCGGCAGCTTGATACCTTGCGGCGGGCGGTAGGCGGGCTGCAGGACGGCGCTCTCGCTCTCGACGGTGGCGGCGAGGTCGTAGTCGGCGCTGCCGGTGACGCGGGCCTGTACCAGATCGCCGGGGCGCAGCACCAGGTCGGCAGCGTCCTCGCCCAGGGACAGGAAAACGCGGCCATCGATCTCGGGGGCCTGGCCGGCGTGGCGACCGGCCATCACGAACTCGCTCTCGTCCGATTCTCCCTCGACAAGCACGTCAATCAACGTACCGCGCCGGGCCCGCTGGTGTTTTTTACTTACCTGGCGCTGGATGCGCAGTAGCTCGCGACGGCGCCGCTCGGCTTCCTTGGCCGGCACGACCTCGGTCAGGGCTCCCGACGGCGTGCCCTCCTCGTGCGAGTAGCAGAAGACGCCGACGTGATCGAACT